>JAAXWY010000018.1 GCA_013334745.1 Coriobacteriia bacterium | reverse complement strand
TCTTCCACGCCGAGTACGCGGCGTTGAGCATCGGCACGAACTCCGTCGTCGCGACCGTGTCGCCCGCCGCCGACGGGTGCGAGTCGCCCGTTGGGTACGCGAGGTAGTTGGTGGGCCCCGCGGAGTGCTCCACCACTCCGCCGACCAGCCGGTGGTGCCCTCCCGTCAGCACAGTGAAGTAGTCGAAGACGAAGACATTGCCTGTGGTGTAGCCGTCAAGCAGGCCCGTTGGGCTCGTCAGCCAGTTCGCGAGGGTGCGCGCATTCGCCGCGTGCGTCGCGTTGGTCTCACCCGAGCGGAGCGGCGGCGACACGACCAGCACGAACAGCTTGTCGGGGTGCGCCGCGAAGTACGGCAGCAGGTCGAGGTAGACGCCCTTGGCGTTTCCGACGGTCAGGCCGTTCGCACCGTCGCCGGCCAGCGGGTTATCACCGATTGCGGGTATCGGGTCCGATGCTGATCCGCCCACACTACTATTAGGGAAGCACGACTTGAACATGATGACGGCGTTCTCACCGCCGGGACTCGTGAGCGTGCGCGTGTAGCTCGACAGCTGGCCGGAGTGTCCGTAGAGCGCCGCCGTGTACGTCGATGCGCTCGGACCGCGGAACCACGTCCACCAGTCGCCGATGTCGGTACGGTCACCGATGCTGCTTGGACCCCAGCCGTAGTTGGTGTCGCTCACGTAGTAGTTGTTGCTGCCGAGACTCTTGCCGAGATCCCCGTAGTCGTCCGCAAGCCATGCCTCACCTGTCGAGTGGTGCACGAAGACGAGGCGTGCGGTCTCGGTCGGTGCAGACGATGCCGGGAGTGCAGCGGGCTGGAGTGAGGATGAGGCGCCGGGTGCCGACGCTGTGGAGCTGGCGCATGCGGGCGTGGCGAGCGCGATCAGCGCGACGGTGAAGAGCGCTACCACGCAGGTTCGAATCGGTGATCGATTGTTCATGTGACAGCCCTTCCTCGTGATTCGCGAGGCTGATCGGCTTCGCGGCGAGCCACCACACACCCGAGTATTCCCCGCGCCCACAGAGCGCTATGTGATATCCATCACACCAGTGCGGCGCGGTTGCGGGGAGTGCGAGAGGGTATACCCTGATAGGCACATCGAAAGGGGTATCGGGAATGCGTGGTGTTCGGCACGCGAGGATCGAGTTGAGGGCGCTGGCGTTCGCGCTTGCGCTCGCGTGCGTGCTCGCACCGCAGCTCGCTCACGCCACTCCCGTCGTGGCGACCGCCGATCCCGCGACCGAGGTCACCGGGACCCCCGAGACGACGCCGACCGCATCGGTGTCGACCACCCACACCATCGGCTACTCGGCCCGCGGGCGCCGTATCGTCCTGGAGCGATTCGGGACCGGTCCGAAGCGGCTGCTCATCGTCGGCGGCATCCACGGCACCGAGAAAGGCGGACCGGTCGCGGCGAAGTTCGCGGCGTACCTGCGGACCCACCCCAGCGCGATTCCCACCGATACGACGATCGATATTGTGGCGTACTCGAACCCGGATGGCCGCGCCCTGAAGCGTCGTGGTAACGCGTACAACATCGACCTCAACCGCAACTTCCCCGCGAGCAACTGGACGCACAAGCACGCACGCGGGACCCTCAGTCACGGCTCGCGACCGGCTTCCGCGCGTGAGACCCGCGTCATGGTCGCGCTTCTCAAGGACCGCCGTTACGCCCGCGTCATGAGCCTCCACTCACGCGGCGGCATCATCGACTACAACGGCGTCGGCTCCAAGGCGCTTGCACGCAAGGTGGCCCGCGCGGCGCACATCCGCATCTATCGGCTGGGGAAGTACTCCGGATCGATGGGCAGCTACGTTCCCGAGAAGTTTGGCATCACGTTGCTGACCTGGGAGCTGTCGAGCACGAAGCTGACCACGAACGTGCGCTCGGGCCTGCTCGCATGGGTCAGGTAGCGACACCGGCTTCCCGCCGGGCGTCGGAGCGCTAATCGGCTCCCCACACCGCTTCGAGCTTGCGCCACTGCGCAGGCTTGGTGCCGGCCCAGTCGTAGATGCTCGCGCCGATGCACCCCGTGTCACGCGCGGCCTTCGCGAACGCCTCTATCTCGGCGGGTGATGAGCGACTTGCGATGCCGCCGATCAAGTGCACGGGGATCCGTTCGCAGCCCGGCTGCTCACGCAGGATCTTCATGCTCAGCATCGCGTCGGCCTTCGCCTGCGGTCCCGTGTTGCCGTGGTAGGTGTAGTAGGCCATCGGCAGGAGTACGTCGTAGTCGTTCGCGACGTTCTCATAGGGGAAGTCATCCCAAAAGCCGCTCTGCTTGGCGATGCCGGACGGCGAAGGGATGATCCCGCCGAGGGGGTAGTCTTTGCCGACGGCTTTGCGAATGCGTGCCGACAGCTTCGCGAGATTGGCGTTGCGCGTCGCGATCCGCTTGACCGCAGTCGACTCGATGTCGAGCGCGAACGAGTCGAAGCGCTGTCCATCGGAGGTCTCGAACTCGATGGCCTCCATGACGTGCTCGTAGTCGTGTGACTTTGCCTTGAGGCTCGGCAGGTACCATGCGACCACGTACATGTCGCGCTTATGGGCCTCGCGGATGAAGTCGGCGAGCGCCTCACGGTTCGAGATGCCGCTGGTCGAGCGAGAGTTGCCGGTCTGGATGTAGATCGTCTTGACGCCGTGGCTCTCCATGTCGGCTACGGCTCCCGCCGGGTCTCGCCACGCGCGGGCGTCCCAGAGGTCGACCCACGTGCCGAGGCCTTTGTACGCCTTCGGCGACTTGGGCGCGGGCTGCGCGGCGGGCTCGGGTCGGGACGACTGAGTGGCTCGGCCGAAGAGCGACGATGCGACGACGCCGCACGATACCAGCCCTGCGACGATCGTCGCGATCAGGCCGATGAATACAACAATCCGTCGCGTTCGGGTGGTCATTGATACCGCCGTTTCATCCGGACTCCAGAGTATCCGACGGTCATGACGAAGTGCGACAGATGCGCTTCACGCGTTTCTAACCTGCTTCTTACGGCGCTGCAACCACCCGAGGGTCGCCCCGCTTCACACTGCGCCTTGTACGGTCGTCTGGGGGGAAGGGGGCACGCCGACACACGAGCATCCGGAGTGGATCTGATGCAGATCCGCACGACCACCTCTCGACATCTCACAGCGGTGATTCTCGGACACGGCTACCTAGGAGGAACAACATGAACGGTACGCTTGCTTCGCAGGCACATAGGGTCGCACGCGGCGCACTCGCCGCCGCGCTCGTGGTGGGCCTGTTCCCCGCAAACGCCTTCGCAAGCACCTCGAGGCATGAGGCTCCAGTGCGCACGGTCAAGAACGTCATCGTCCTGATCTCGGACGGCATGGGCTACAACGAGCTCAGCGCGGCCAACCTCTACTCGGACGGCAAGCTCGTCTCGCAGGGCTACGAGAAGTTCCCGGTCCGCAAGGCCATGTCGACGTTCGCCCACCCCTCCGTGGGCGGTGGATACGACCCCGCGCAGGCATGGGCGACCTTCGACTACGTCAAGGCCAACCCCACCGACTCGGCCGCGGCCGCCACGGCGATGTCGACCGGGACGAAGTCCTACAACGCCGCGATCGGCGTGGACGTCAACGGCAACAAGCTCAAGCACGCGCTCGAGTACGCTGAGGAGCGCGGCAAGGCGACCGGCGTGGTTTCGACCGTCGAGTTCAGCCACGCGACCCCCGCCGGCTTCGTCGCACACAACCCCTCACGCAACGACTACGTCGGCATCGCCAACGAGATGCTCAAGTTCTCGGCGGTCGACGTCATCATGGGCGCCGGCAACCCGAACTTCGATGACAGCGGCGCTGCGCGCACGCCTGTCGCGAGCAACTACAACTACGTGGGAGGTCAGGCCACGTGGGACGCGCTCAACGCCGGCCTCGTCGGATCCGACGCTGATCGTGACGGCGACCAGGACGCCTTCAAGCTCATCCAGACGAAGGCCGACTTCGATGCCCTGACCACCGGTGCCACCCCGCGCCGCGTCGTCGGAGTGCCGCAGGCCTACACCACGCTGCAGCAGAACCGTGGCGGGGACAAGGCCGCAGCCGCGTTCACTGTGCCGTTCAACACCAACGTTCCGACGCTCGCCACGATGACCAAGGGCGCCCTCAACGTGCTCGACAACGACCGCGACGGGCTCTTCCTGATGGTCGAGGGTGGCGCGGTCGACTGGGCTGGCCATGCCAACCAGCAGGGTCGCGTCATCGAGGAGCAGGAAGACTTCAACACAGCTGTTGAGACGGTCG
The DNA here is from genome assembly GCA_013334745.1 of Coriobacteriia bacterium. Taxonomy (NCBI): domain Bacteria; kingdom Bacillati; phylum Actinomycetota; class Coriobacteriia; species Coriobacteriia bacterium. Next base: position 35,496 of record JAAXWY010000018.1, on the reverse strand, counting down.
TGAACTGGGTCAACACGAAGTCCAGCTGGAGCGAGACACTCGTTATCGTCACCGGTGACCACGAGACCGGCTACCTGACTGGCCCCGGAAGCGGACAGTTCGCCGCCGGTCCGCTGTGGACGACCCTCGTCAACAACGGCATCAGCATCATGCCCGGCATGCAGTTCAACAGCACCGACCACACCAACGCTCTGATACCGCTGTTCGCGCGCGGCACCTCGTCGGGCAAGCTCGCGGCCTCGGCTATCGGCAGCGACTCTGTGCGTGGCGCCTACCTCGACAACACCGATATCGCGAAGACGATCATCGCAAGCATGAGGTAGCACCCGGGCAAACCGCGCCACGCGACTGAAGAGCCCCCGTCGGGTCACCGGCGGGGGCTCTGTTGTTGATCGGTGTGAGCGTGTCCTTACGCTGCGGCGCGCTTCTCCTTGGCGCCCATGTTCGCGACGATGCCCGGCGACGGCGGCTTGGTCGCGAAGGTGAGTGCGGCGGCGACGAGGCACAGCCCCGCAGCGATCGCGTAGGCGATGGCGTAGCTGTGCGTCGAGTCGACGATCGAGCCTGCCGTCATCGAGCCGAACACGCCACCCACGCCCCAGGCCGTGAACACGAGGCCGTAGTTCACGCCGAGGTTCTTGGTGCCGAAGAAGCCGGCGGTCGTCGACGGGAACAGCGAGAGGTTCGAGCCGTAGCAGAAGCCGATCGCGGCGGCGACGGGGAAGAGCATCGCGACGTTATCGGAGTACGCGAGGACCCCCATCATCAACGCTTGGGTGACGAAGACGATCAGCATCGTGCGGATCCCACCGAACGTATCGGACAGGATGCCGGAGACCACGCGGCCGAGTGCGTTGCCCACTGCGAGCACCGCGACGAGCATGAAGCCCAGATCGATGCCGGCCATCTGCAGCGCAGCGATCTTGGCCATGTGGCCGATGATCATGAGTCCTGCGAACGCCGAGAACGCGAACATCAGCCACAGCAGTGCGAACTGCGGCGTGCGGATCATCTCGCGCCAGTCGTAGTCGCGACGCACGGGTGCGGCGGCCGCGACCGCTGTGGGGACCGACCCGGCGGGAACGAAGCCGGCCGGTGGGTTGTTGAGCAGTTGCGCGAGACCGACGGTCACCACGAGGAACGCCACGCCGAGGATGCGGAACGCGCCTTCAACGTGGTAGGTGGCGAGCAGCCACTTGGTCAGCGGTGCGATGTAGACGCTCGCAAGCCCGAAACCGGCGACGACGATACCGGTAATGAGGCCCTTGCGTGCGGGCGGGAACCACTTGACGGCGGCCGGCGTGGCGGCGGCGTAACCCAGCCCGATACCGATGCCGGAGAACACGCCGAAGCCGAGTAGAACCGGCAGCGAATTCGTCGCGGTTCCGAAGCTCGCGATGATCATCCCGATGCCGGTGAGTGCGCCGCCGACGGAGGCGACGATGCGCGGACCGAAGCGGTCCTGGGCGCGTCCCGCGAACACCATCGAGACCGCGAACACTCCCACGGCGATGGCGTACGGCTGACTCGCAGCGCCTGCGCTCCAGCCCCAGCCGCCTTCCGCGACCGGCTTAGAGAGCACCTTGGCGATGATGGACCACGAGTAGAGAACCCCGAGTGCGAGGTTGATACCGAGTCCTGCGAGCGTGACGATCCAGCCTCGTGTGGCAGCGCGGGCCATGTTGTCCTCCAGGCATCAAGCGGCAGTTGCGGTGACTCAGGCGGCGCAGCAGCGCCGAGCGCGAGTATCCGAGAAGTGCGCCGCTTGCGTCACGCAAACGACCCGTGAACGGTAGCACGATGGCGGCGAGCGGTGGTAGAGAACGGTCGAGCCGTGTCCGCCCAACGGTAAGCGGCGAAACTCAGCCGAACCACTTGAGCGAGAGCTTGATGAGCCACATCGGGAGGCGATACGGCGGCCACCGCACGCCGAGGAGGCGCGGGAAGCCGCGGCGTCGCAGCACGGCTTTGTGGTGTGAGAACGTCTCGAAGGTGTGCCGCCCGTGATAGGCGCCGATACCTGAGTCGCCGACGCCACCGAACGGCAGACTCTCGTTGGTGAATTGGATGAGAACGTCGTTGGTGACGACCGCGCCGGCGGGTACCGTCTCGGCGAGTCGGCGCTCGGCGGAGTTGCGCGAGAACAGGTAGAAGGCAAGTGGCTTGGGTCGCTCGGCGATGCGAGCGAGTTCGGCATCGAGGTCGTCGTAGTCGAGTACGGGCAGCACGGGACCGAAGATCTCCTCGCGCATGAGCGCGCTGTCCCAGCTCACGCCGTCGACGACGGTGGGTGCGACGTAGCACGTCTCCGCATCGAACTGACCGCCGATGGCGACGTGCTCACCGGCGAGCATCGCGACAAGCCGCTCGACGTGCGGTCGATTGACGATGCGACCGTATTCGGAGCTCTTCGACGGGTCAGCGCCGTAGAAGGCGACGAGCGCGCGGCCGATCTCCTCGACGAGCTGGGGCCGGATGGAGCGGTGCGCGAGGATGTAGTCCGGCGCGACGCAGGTCTGTCCGGCGTTGAAGCACTTGCCCCACGCGATGCGCTTGGCGGCAGCGCGGAGGTCGGCGTGTTCGGTGACCACGCACGGGTTCTTGCCGCCGAGCTCGAGCGTGATCGGCGTCAGTTGCTCCGCAGCAGCCGATGCGAAGATGCGGCCCACGTTGGTGCTGCCGGTGTAGAAGATGTAGTCCCAGCGCTGTGCGAGCAGTTCCTGCGTCTCGGGGACGCCGCCCACGACCGCGCACGCGAACTCGGGCTCGAAGCACGCCGCGAGGATGTCGCAGATGACCGCCGAGGTGGCCGGCGCGTGCTCGGACGGTTTGACGACGACGTGATTGCCGGCTGCGATCGCACCTACCGCCGGGATGAGCGCGAGCTGCAGCGGGTAGTTCCACGGCGCGACGACGAGTGCGGTGCCGTAGGGCTCGGGGCGCACCCAACTCGTGCCCGGAGTCAGCAGCGGCGTGCCCACGGGCCGCATGCGCGACCACGTTCCAACGTGCGCGATCGCCGAGTCCAGCTCGCCGAGAAGCGGCGCGATCTCGCTGCCGTACGCCTCGAACTCGCACTTGCCCAGGTCGTTTGCGAGCGCCGCGAGGATCTGCGGCTCGCGCTCGAGAACCGCCGCGCGCAGTACGCGCAGATGGTCGCGGCGGCTGGCCGCGCTCGTCGGGCCGACAGCGCGAAACGCCGCGCGCTGCCGCTCGGCGAGCCCGGTGATCTTCGCGGCGCCGGGCGCGCCCGTGTCGCTCACAGCGCGGCCTTGAGGATGGCGGCAGCGTCGGTAAGCGTGAGCTCGCGCGGGTTGAACGCGACGGATCCGTCGTTGATGGCCGCGTGAGCGATCGCGTCGAGCTGCTCGGCGGTCACACCCACGTCAGCGAGTCGCCGGGGCAGCCCCGCGTTCGCGCCTACGTCCAGCAGCGCTTCGACGGCATCGATAGCCGCAGCTGCGCGCGCGTCGGGTGCCGCGGCTGCGAACGCGACGGGACCGGCGAGCGGCAGCAGCAGTGCGGCGTAGGAGTCGGCGGCGACCTCGAGGTTGAAGCGCATGACGTGCGGGAGCAGGATCGCCATCGCGTCGCCGTGCGCGACGTGCGCGATCGCGCCGCACGCGTGGCCCAGCGCGTGTACGCCGCCCACCATCGAGTTGCTGAACGCGATGCCGGCCATGAGCGCGGCGTTGGCGAGCGCGAGTCGCCGCTGGGGATCCGAGCCGTCGCGCAGGACCGGGGCAAGATGCTCTCGGACCAGGGTGATCGCGGCATGCGCGTAGGCGTCGGAGAGCGGGTTGGCCTGGCGGCCCGACGCTGCCTCGACCGAGTGCACCAGCGCGTCCATCGCCGTCGACGCCGTGATTCTCGGCGGAAGCTGTAGGGTCATGCGCGGGTCGAGTACGGCGACCGTGGGCGCGAGATCGAAGGAGACGAACGCCATCTTCACCTCGCGCACGGTGTCCTTGATGACAGCCGCTCCGGTGACCTCGGAGCCCGTGCCGGCCGTTGTCGGCACCGCGACCAGCGGCGGCAGCGCGGGATTGGTCAGCACCTCGGAGCCGCGCATCGTCATCAGATCGGCACCGCCGGCTGCAAGTACGATCGCGGCGCCCTTCGCGGTGTCGAGCACCGAGCCGCCGCCCACGGCGATGATGCCGTTGCAGCCGGCGGCCGCGTACTCCTCGGCGACCTTGTTCGCGACCGCCACGGACGAGTCGACCGGTACCTCGTCGAAGAGGGCCGCGACCACGACGTCGGAGTCGCCCACCGCATCGAGCAGCGGCTGCACGAGCCCGAGGCTACGGACGCGCTCGTCGGTGATCACGAGGACGCGCGTGACCCCCAGGTTCGCCAGCTCGTAGGGCACGTGCTCGATCGCATGCTCGCCCGAGAGGATCTTGGTCGCCGCGCGGAACTCGTAGTAGTTGGGGATCACGATGTGCCCTCCACATTCGCTGCGGGAAAGACGAGAGCGGCGTACGCGCGCACGTGAGAAACCTGGCGTGAGGGCGCTCCCGGCAAGACGTTTCTGCCGATGACGTCGGGGAACAGGTAGCTCTCCACGATATGCAGACAGCGCACGAGCGACATCCCGAGCCCGATGTCGCCCAGAAGCGTCGAGCGGTGCTCGGCGAACGCCGAGAGGATGCCCTGCCTGCCGATAAGCACCGGCAGCGCGACGTCGACGCTCTTGTACGTCACGGCGATCGTCGGCTTAACGATGCGTCGCCCGAGGTAGGCGAGGCGACCCGCCCGATACTCCCAGGAGATCTGCGGGCCGTCGGGCGCTATCGCGATGGTCACGATGGTGCCGGTGGGCCAGGTGCGAAGTTCGTCTCGGACGCGCGAATCCACACGAACGGCCGCGACCAGCCCTCGACCGAGGAAGAACAGAACGGTGCCGGCGAGAATCTTGCGAATCGGTTTTGCCCGCTCGCGTATCCGGCGCGGTGCGTTGGCAGTCATGGAATCACCCCTCGCGAACCATAGTAGCGTTGTGCGCCTGCGGTGGTGTCACTCGCCCCCCGACGAGATGACGATCTTCGCACGGCGTGCGGTGACGATCCCGAATCCGATGAGCCCGAGCAGTGCGACGAGCCCCACCGCGGCGATCCCGAGTCCGAGTTTGATGCCTGGCGCGACGAACCGCAGCTCGATGCGGTGCGTGCCCGCTGGGACCTCGATACCCATGAACGCTGAGTTGGCCGAGTGGATCGCCGCAGGCTCGCCGTCGATAGTCGCCGTCCAGCCCTTACTCATCGGAATCGAGAGGAACAGCAGGCCACCGTCGGAGGTCACAGTCCCCGACACCGTGTTCGTCCCCACCACGATGTCGGTCATCGCCTGAGAGCGCAGCTTCTCGATTGCGGCCGGGAACCCATCCATCGGCACCTTGAGGACGCGCAGGCTGTCGTAGGTGGTCGTGCCGACGGCCTCCCACCCGATCCCAACGGTCGTCGCCTCGCTGCGCTGGTAGCCGAGATGTGCCAGGTGCGTGTCCTCGCCCCAGTGGTACGGCGAGAGGGGAGTCGCCCACAGCAGGCTTCGCTGCACGCCTCCCGACTCGACGTAGGTGTGCAGCGTCCATGGCCAGATCATCGAGTTCGTGAGGCTCTGCGCCCGTTCGAGCTCCACGCGCGTCGGCGCATCCTTGCGCTGCTTGAGCCGCTGAAGCGGGTCGACGATCGTGTTCTCGAAGCGGGTGATCTCGACGTAGAGCTCGGCGTCGTTCACCGGTGGTATCCCGAGAACGAGCATGTTGTCGGAGTCGGTGCGCGTGACCGTCCTGGCCACCGGATCGAAATCGAGCCCCTCGGTCTCCACGACGCTGTAGGGCACCTCGATCGGTGCGGTCGCGGTGAGTGTTCGCGGGAGCGCTGGCGCGGTCGCAGTGTCGACCACTGCCGCAACGAGCATCGTGCTCTGACGTTCGAGGGTCGAGAGCGAGTCGAAGGCGCCACGGTTCATGACCGAGTCGTAGACGAAGCCCAGCGGCAGCGCGTACTGGTTGCGATACGCCTCACGGGTGCCACGCTTGAGCACTCGGGTGAACCCGAACGGCGTGGCGCTGCTCTCATCGGCCCTCGTGAGGTAGTACTCGGTCCCGAACAGAGCCGTGGGGATGGCGCGTCCGTTGAACCCGTTGAAGGAGAACGAGTACAGGCGTTGGGATTCGAGCCCGAGGTCGGACTTGAGACGTGTCAGGCCCCCGTCCATGAGCGAGAAGTAGAACGACGTTCCGTTGAAGCGGTCGACCATCGCCTCGTTGTAGTCAGGCCACTCGCTGTTCTCGACCCGATAGAAGCCCGCTTGAGGCAGCAGTCTCGCCAGCGAGCCGGCGCTCTTCCGATACGTCGCCTGCACCTCGCCCGCTTCGACATACGTGGTGAGGGTGTTGGTGTAGCGGGGATTGAACAGCAGCGCGCTGTTCACGGCGACGTTGGTCACGAGCAATAGGAGGACTGCCACCTGCAACGCCCGGGTACGGTGGGGCCACAGCACGCCGAACGCGAACAACGCGAGGAAGCCGGCGCCGATGATCAGCGGCGCAAGTACCGCCCGGCCGAGCGGTTGCGCGATGAGCAGGAGGAGGGCCGCGTACCCGAGATAGCCGCCGGCCATCGCGAGCAGGTCGTTTCGGCCGAGAGGCTTGTCCTCGGAGAGCACGAGTGCCGTTGCGAGCGCGAGGAACAGCCCGAGTGCGAAGGAGTAGCGGAAGTTGGGGAAGGTGAAGCCGTTGAACAGGTAGCCGAATATCGGCAAGACGATGAACGCTGCGAGCGCGACGATGAGGAACTTGAGTGCCGGATAGCGTTTCGTGCGCCGGAAGAGCACGGGAACCATGATGATCCCGAGCATTGAGAACGTCATGAACGAGAAGTTCGTCGAGCGGTTGGTCGCGACGAGCGCCGTGATCATGGTGCGGTAGTCGGTGAACGAGTAGAGGAACTGCGGGCTGTAGACCGCCTGTCCGCGCGCTGTGTTGCCGATCATCATCGCGGACGTGACGAGTGTTGGTGCCGCAAGCGCGACGCCGATCGCCGCGAGGCCGACCAAGCGTATCGCTGTGGGAGCCAGGCGCCTCCAGCGCTCATCGGCGGGGGTCAGTTCGAAGTACCGGGCCACTCCGTAGACGAGTGACAGCAGCACGATGAGGTAGAAGAAGTAGAAGTTGGCCGCTGCGGACAGGAACGTCACGAGCACGAGCATCCACGGCCGCTTGCGCCTGAGTGCCCATTCGATTGCGACGAACATGAGCGGGAGGAACACCGCGACGTTCATGAAGAACGGGTGCATGGTGGCGGTGAACAGGATCAATCCGCTGAACGTGTAGAGCACCGCACCTGTGAGAGCGGGAAGCGGCTTGGCGCCCATCGTGCGGAGGTACCACAGCGATGCCGCACCGGTGCACATCACGCGCACCAGAAACATCGTGTTGTAGGCGGCTTCCATCTGCGACATCGGGAAGAGCAGGCTCAGCAGAGCGAACGGATCTCCGATGACGTAGAACCCGAGCGTCGAGAAGACATCGGCGCCCATTCCGATCTCGGACGACCAGAGGGGAAGGCCCGCGCCCGGGGCGTGCAGGAAGCCACGGATCCAGCGGTTGAAGAAGTACAGCGCCGGATAGTGCTGGTCGATGCCGTCGTACTGCCAGACGAAGGACGTGCCGGTGCGCACGAACGACCAGTACGCGACGAGGGTGATGAGCGCGAAGGCGGCCATCGAAAGCGCGAACGTGCGCGCATCCTCCCGCCGCGCGGGGGGCTGCATCAGCTCGGCCCCACCGAACCGGCTTCGCGCCGGCGCTTACCTGTCACGCGCGCGAGGCCGACCGAGGTCGTGCGCCCGAGCGCCTCGAAGATGATGGACTTGGAGATCTTCGATGCGCCGTGGCGTCGATCGACGTAGGTAATCGGCACCTCGACGATCGTGGCGTTGCGGTCGCGCAACCCGGCGAGCAACTCGATGAGGAAGCTGTAGCCCTCTGATTGGATCGCCATGATGGGGATGGTGCGAAGCATCGCGGCGTTGTAGCAGCGATACCCGCTCGTGCAGTCTCGCGTAGGTGTCCCCACCATCATGCGCGCGTACGCGCTGCCGGCCTGACTGACGGCGCGTCGGAAGGGGCCCCAGTCGACCTGGATCTCGCCGCCGGGCGTGTAGCGCGAGCCGATCGCGAGATCTGCGCCCGCCTCCACGGCCGCCATGAGCCGAGGCAGCACATCCGGATCGTGCGACAGGTCTCCGTCCATCGTGGCGACAGCCTCGTAGCCATGCGACAGCGCCCACTGCATGCCCTCTTTGGAGGATGCCGAGTAGCCGCGCTTCTCGGTGCGGTGCAGCATGTGAAAGCGGTCATTGCCCGCAGCGATCTCGTCGCCGAGTCGCCCGGTTCCATCAGGCGAGTTGTCATCGACGATGAGGACGTCGACGAAAGGCTCGAGCGCGAGCAGCAGCTCGGCGAGTCGCTGGATGTTGCCGGCTTCGTTGTATGTGGGCACTACGACGACGGTGCGCACGGCTGTCTCCCTGAGAATCGGAAATGTGTAAGAATCACGCGGGCGAGCGAGAACCCCCGAGGCATGATACACCGTTACGCGGCGTGGGCACTCGAGCCCCGCACCATCAATCCCGCAGCGAGTGAGCAGGCGACGTGAGCGATCTTCGACAATCGGTGAGCAACGTGTACGACGTGCATGGCGAGAAGTTTCGCTACCTCGTCGTCGGCGTGATGAACACGCTCGTCAACTACGCGATGTTCGCGCTTGCGATCCGGTTCCTCTCCGAGCCGCTGGAGGCGGCTGCGGGAGTGGACCACAAGACCGCAGCGATCATCCTCCAGTGGGCGACGTGGATCGTCGCCGTCGTCTGGTCGACCACGACGATGAAGTACCTCGTGTTCCGCTCCAAGGGCCACTTCGGCCACGAGGTGTTTCGTGCCTACTTCATCTATCTGCCTGCCCAAGGCCTCTCATCGCTCATCCTGTGGTCCGGGATGCACTTTCTCGGACTGTCTGCGCTCGTCGCGCAGCTCGCGGCCATCGTGGTGACCACGGTCATCAGCTACCTCGGCCACAAGTACTTCACCTTCAAGAAGCCGAGTGGGCAGGCGGAGCCGCCGGTTTCCGAGTAGCTCTCACGTGGTTGCTCGCTGGCCAGCACGTTGCGTTCTACTGTGCGAACTTGCGCCGACACCTTGCCCCCGCGCTCATGTCTGTCTACCGTGTGAGCCAGTCGACGTCATGTCCGGGAGGACCGCATGGCCGAGCACGGACCGCGGGGAGATCTTGGTCGGATTCGCGAGCGTCCCTACCAGCGCAGCGGGTGGGACCGCGAGCGTCGTCTGAAGACGACGATCGTCGTCAGCGCCATCGTGCTACTGGTTGTCGGCGTGAGCGCCGGCTTTGCCCTTGGCCGAGCGACCGCTCCCAAGCCTGCGCCGGTCACTGCTCAGCCCACGACAACGGTGGTTGAGACGCTGCCCGCGGGCGTCGTCGAGGAGATTCCGACCGAGACCGTCGACGCGACGCTGACCGAAGAGACGACCGACGTCGTCGAGGTCACCGAGGACACAACGGCACCGCCGAAGCCCAAGCAGACAGCCCCTGCGAACGGCGCAGTTCTCACGAGCTCACGCGTCACGCTGCGTTGGACCAAGGTGGAAGATGACTCCGGCGAGCCCGTGAAGTACGCCTTCGAGATTCAGGACCGGCGCTCGAATGGCACCTACGGCAATACGCAGATCATCAAGGGGCTGAGCGCGAACTCGTATTCCGCGCGAGTGCTCTCAGTGCGTCGCAGGTGGCGGGTGTGGGCGGTCGACTCGGCAGGCAACGCGAGCAAGCGCAGTTCCTGGCGCACGTACATCCACAAGTACGTGCCGCCGGCCAAGAGCAACGACTCCACGCCCACGAAGAGCGACGAGACGACCTGAGGCTTGGGCCGGCCGCGCATGCGTGTCAGCGGTTGGGCGGCTTTACGCCGAGCTCAGCGAGTTGCCGAGTTGCCGCCTGCGCGATGGCCGGGTCGTTGTCGTCGAGCAGCCCCGTGAGGGTTCGGATCGCCTCGGCGGCCGTCATGGCGAGGTCGTCCAGTGCCTCGAGTCGGGCTTCCCGGTCCACCGACCAGCGGGCCGTCGTTCGCGCGCTGCGACCATCGCGACTCGGGGCGGGTGACGCCGACCGCATCGAGAGCCGAGCCGACACCGGGGGAGTAGTCCCCGCGACGTCGAACAGTTCCTCGATTGGCATCGCCTTCATGTAGGTCAGGTCACGCGCGGGGGATGACGGCTTCTGCTTCCCCGCAACAGAGTCCCGCCTGCGCGTCGAATGCTCCTCGTCGAGCGCTGAGAGCATCTCTTCGTCAGGAATGCCGAGTGCATGACCGATATCGAGCGCGGTCCGTGGGCTCGGCAGCCTGCGCCCGCTCTCGATGTGGGAGAGCGCGCCTGCCGTCACGCCGACACGCTCCGCCACCTCGTCGAGCGTCAGACCGGCGGACCGACGGTGCGCGCGTATCAACGATCCGATTCGTGTGTCGTCCATGGCTAGCCTCCTGCCAGGGACTATACCACTCCGTATCTTGACTTGACAGTATAGTATACAAGTCAGTATAGTGTCGGGGACGGTATGACCACCCCCACGACGGCCGCGTCGGGGTTCGTGTCAGACCTGCGAGCTAGTCTCGCGTCAGCATTCATGGAGGGAGTCAGTCATGGCACAGAGGAAGCAGCCCAAGAAGGAGCCGGCCAAGAAGCCGGAGGACCGTTCGATCCTCATCAACTTCGTACTCGACAAGTCGGGGTCGATGTCGGCGATCGAAGACGCGACCATCTCGGGCTTCAACGAGTTCAAGGGCGCCCAGGCGGATGAGGAGGGCGATGCCTTCTTCACTCTCACGGTATTCGATAGCCGCTCCTACACGGTGTGCGAGGCGGTACCGCTTCGCGAGGTCCCGGATCTCGATCGCGCCAACTATCGCCCCGGCGGCTGCACGGCGCTGTTCGACGCCATCGGCGAGACCATGCGCATCACCGACGACTTCGTCGCCGCGAACCACCCCGACCAGGTGCTGTTCGTGATCATGACGGACGGGATGGAGAACGCGAGTCAGGAGTTCACCAGTCAGATGGTGTTTGATCTGATCAGGGCCAGACAGGACGTGGCCGACTACGAGTTCATGTACTTGGGAGCGAACCAGGACAGCTACGCCGCCGGTGAGTCCATGGGGCTGCGCAAGGGTCGCACGCTCGACTACGCGCACTCTTCTGCCGGGGCCAGCGAGGGCATCAGTCGCGCGTCGTGCAACGTGAGCGCATATCGGCGGCACGGCGATAAGAAGCGAGATGCCTTCTTCTCGTCGGACATGGAACTGCTCGGTCGTATCGAGGCTCGGAAGTGGCGTGAGATGAGCCCGGAGGAGCGTCAGCGGCACCTCGAGGGGGAAGGTGGGCCGCAGGCGTAAGGGCGGGGCGCATGGCGCCTCGGTCGGACAACCGGCCGAGGCGCCAGCATGCGCCGATGGCGCGATGCGGGTTCGTACCCGTCCCCGTCGCGGTATGCTAAAGCGCGAGGGGTAGTCGCCTGATCACTGCGCGGACGTGCCGCGTGAGCCGCAAAGGGAGCGCATGGCCCGAGTTCTCGTTGCCCAATCTGTTGACTGGATCGGCACCGCACGGCTGTTGCCCATGCTTGCAGCGGCGGGCGTGTCCTGCGACCTGATGGACCGCGGTGGCAGCTACGCGTCTGCCTCATGGCGTGCCCGCAAGCGAATCGCTGTCGATGGAGCCGCGGAGGCGATCGCGCTCGAGGTGTTGCGTGTCGCCAGCGACTACAAAGCGGTCGTTCTCACCGACGAGGTCCTCATCCGCAACGTCATTCGACTCGGCGGCAAGGAAGCCAGTCGCATCCTCGGCGGTCCGCGCGCGAACGTCCGTACACTGTGCAACAAGACACTCTTCTCGCCGGCAGCCCGAGCCGCAGGCCTTCGTGTCGCGGACTTCGAGGTGGCCGAGTCTGCCGCGCAAGCAGCCCAGGCCGCTCAGCGACTTGGCGGGCGTGTGGTCGTGAAGGGCCGATGGGGTGCGGGAGGTCGCTCGGTTCGGATGGTGGACTCGTCGGCTGCGGCGTCCATCGCGGCCGATGAGGTCGGCTGCCCGGTGCTCGTGGAGCGGTTCGTCGACGGCGAGCTCATCAACATGCCGTGCCTCTACAGTCGCGGGAAGCTTGTCGCCGCCATGGCTGCGCGTAAGCTTGAGCTCACCGGCGAGAACGGCCCATCGAGCATCAACGAGTTCCTGCCCATCGATGATCGGATCCTGCGCACGGCACAAGCCATCGGTGCGGCGTTCTCGATGAATGGCTTCGCGAGTGCGGATGCGTTCCTGGTCGATGACGGAGACCCGGTGATTCTCGAGATCAATCCGCGGCCCGTTCCCCAGCTTCACATCGGCACGTCGGTCGGTGTTGACATGGGGCGCGCCTACGCCGACGTGCTCGCCAAGCGGTGGGACGGAACACCGCGCCTCGCTGACCGGGGCCGGGTCGTCCGCCTCTTCCCGCAGAACCTTCTGCACCAGCAGGAGGCGCTCGGCCGACGCGAGGGCACGCGTGCGTGGCGCGCGTCGAGCGGCGCGTTCATCGACATGCCGTGGAACGACCCCGGGCTGTTGTTGCGTGACCTGAGGCGGATGCGCGGCGACGCCCCCGCATGAGCGTCTGGAGTGCCGTCGGCGTTAGAATGGCCCTGAGCGATTCGACGACGGCGAGGCTCCCAACGCTCGGGCTCCCCGATGAGCGCGGCCGATTCCGGAGGTTATCGTGGACCTACTCACAGGCATCACGCTTGCTGCCCCGGCAGGGCTGAACGCCTACATCCCGGTTCTGGCCGTGGCGATCGCCCAGCGCGTCGGGTGGGTGAACCTCTCCGGTCCCTACGCGCACATGGGCGATTGGTGGTTCATCGCGCTCGTGTCGGTGCTCCTCATCGTCGAGCTCGTCGCCGACAAGGTCCCCGCGGTCGACCACGTCAACGACGCCATCCAGACGATCGTTCGTCCAGCGGCAGGTGGACTCCTGGCCGTTGCGGCATCCGGTGAGGGCTCGATTCAGCCGTGGCTGATGCTCGCGGCCGGCGTGATCATCGCGGGCGGCGTACACGCGGTCAAGGCGTCGGCTCGCCCACTGATCAACGGCGTGACCGGCGGCGCGGGCGCCCCCGTCGCGTCGACGGTTGAGGATGTCGGTGCCGTTGGACTGTCGGTCATGGCTATCGCCGCACCCATCATCGCCGCTATCGTCGTAGTCGTAGGCGTGATCGTGGTTGTCTGGATGATCAGACGCTGGAGGGAACGGAGAGCTCGGACCCGCATCGAGGCCCCCGCTCCTTAGCGCTCGATGTCGCCCGGCGTGAGGGTGCCTCCCGGCCCTTCGTGGCCGTGCTGAAGGTGCGCCTTGCGGTTCGTCTCTGCGGTCTGAGTGGCCTGCGCCTCCCGATAGAGCAAGAGCAGGTCGGGCTCGGCGTGCGTCCTGCCGACGATGCTCTCCAGCGTGTGCATCGCAGCGTTGTAGTCGCCGGCTGCGAGCAGCGTCTGGGCACGAAGCCACGACGCCACGAGCGCTTCACGAGCCGAGAAGCGTGGGTCGAAGGGCTCGAGGGCGGATGCGACGAAGGCCCGTTCGTATCGGGCTCGGGCGGTGATTCCCGTCTGTGTGCTCGCTCGATGCGCCGAAGTGGCGGCAAGATGCCAGATGGACATGCCGCCGATGAGTACGGCTGCGAGTACGCCCAACACTGGACCGATTGACGGATGGGCCGCCTCATGGGTCGGCTCGCTGTGTTGCGTGCTCTCCTGCATCTCGCATCCTCCGCCCTGGTTCGCCTCGACTGTAGCGCCGGCGGTCGTCGCGACAGTACACTGGCGCCGTGCGAGCACGCGTGATGCCAGAGCGATGCTGAGGAGATGGCGCTTGATGAAGGAAGTCGCCTACGTTGCGGCCGGTGGCGCCATCGGCGCTGCGCTTCGACATCTCATCAACGTCGCGCTCGCCGGGCGATCGGCGATCGGGTTTCCCTGGCAAACCGTGACGGTCAACGTTGCCGGCGCATTCCTCATCGGGGTGCTGATCGCTCTTCCCTGGGCTGGGATGGAGCCCGGGGCCGCATGGCGGCTGTTTCTGGTCACCGGCATCCTCGGCGGGTTCACGACCTTCTCGGCGCTGTCGTACGAGTCGCTTGAGCTTATAACGGGCGGGCATGCGACGGCTGGTCTCGCGAACATGTTCGGGAGCGGCGTCGCGGGCCTGGTGGCTGCGTGGGCCGGAGTCACAGTCGGCAAGATGATCTGATAACCGCAGGTCACAGGGTGTGATGAAGGTCACAGAAATTGTGGATAAAACCCCTTGCATTGAGGCGAAAGCTCCGCCAAGATAACGCCTAGCTCCAGCGAGAGCGCGAGCTACCCCCCATACCCAGCGCCGCCCGTACCTGCAGCAAATGGCCTCGTGACCCCAAGCACGAACGCCTTGCCGGACGGGCGGTGCGGTATTTCCGGACCTTTTCTGCGACAGCGTGGTTGTGCTCCTGCCAGCGCGTCGCGCCGCTTCCCGTCAGACCGGCACCTTGCGCCACGTAACGGGCGAGGACAGCACGATTGACGTGGTCGTCTGCCCGTAGGGGAGGAACTTCACCACGATCCGCTCCAGGTGCTCGATGGATGTCACCGCGAGCTTCATGACGTAGCCCTCGGTGCCGGTCACCCGGTCGAACTCGAGGACCTCCGGAGTCTCGGTGGCGAGCCGTTCGAGTTGGGGCGCTAGGTCTGGCGGCGAGGAAAGCCGCACGAACGCGACGATCCCGAAGCCGGCCTTCTTCAGGTCGATGCTCGCGTGATATCCGGTGACGATTCCCGACGCCTCGAGGCGTCGCATCCGCTCGGCGACCGCCGGTGCGGACAGTCCGATCTGGCGTCCAAGCTCGGCGTAACTGCAGCGGGCGTCGTCTTGCAGCCCGGAAATGAGTTTGCGGTCGATGTCGTCCAATGTCACTCCTTTCGCAGGCATCGCAGGGCGGGTGCCATGCAATGCGACTGCCATCCTAGCGCAGCACTTACGATTCCGCGCAGGCGAACCAACGCGTGACGCGCGTGCGATAGACTACGGCGTGACCGATCGACCGTAGCCTCAAGGAGTTCGCATGCCCGACAAGCCCTCTCGCAAGATCGTCTTCGGTGCGCTTGGCGCGATGGCTGCGCTCTCCGTGGTCGTTCTCGTCCTCGTACTCAACCTCCCCGAGGTCATCGGCCTGGGTTCCAAGGTCAAGCTCCCGATCTTCCACGGGGCGTCCACGTGGGTGGACCTGATGCTGTTCCTGCTGCTCGGCATCGTCGCCGTGATCTTCCTGATCCGCCGCAACGATCGGCTCTACGGCTGGGTCGTGGGGCTGCGCGCGGTGGCCATGCCGCTCTGGGCGCTCAACAGCGTGATGGGCTTCGTCGCGGCGATGAGCGCCTGGGACTTCACCGGCTCGAGCCAGTCGCCGCTCGTCGTCGCTCGCCAGGATCCGCGCCTCACCGCGCAGTTCGTGCTGCTGCTCGGCGTCGGAATCGTGCTGCTGCTCGACTGGCTCGTGCTCGAGACACGCTTCCAGAAGGCCATCGCAGACGTGACCTTTGTGGTCATCGCAGCCTTTCTTCTCTCCGACATCTTCCTCGATCCCGCCAAGCGCGCCCTTCACCCCGATAGCCCGGTCTTGAACTCGGGATGGGAGATCAAGGGGCCCTTCTTCGGCATCGTTGCGGCGTGGTTCGCGGTCATGCTCATCGGGGCGTGGCTGGTGCGCGGGTTCGTCGGCCCCCAGAAGCCCGCTGTCGCCGATTCCGTGGGGGACTCGCCCGAGGTGTGACGAGGGTCACTCCGCTTCTGGCGCGGTCTGCCGATGAGTCAGGCATGACCTGATTCCGAGCGAGAGGTGGCGGTACGGTGCCTGACACCCGCCGAGCGATGCACGCGGTCGCTTCGTCGCCCGCCGATGTCGAGCAGGTCACCGCGCTGCTTTCCGCCGAGTCCGATGTGGACGCGATCGTCTCGTTCTCGCTGCTCAGAGGCGTGATTCCCGACGCCGATCTACTCATGCTCGCCAACCTGCGCGAAGTGCTCTTCGAGCTGCCTGAGGCACCGTTTCGTGCCGGGGAAGACCTCGAGCTGCTTGCTCGCGCGGGCGACTATGAAGACACGGGCCACTCGTATCGGCGCCGCTTCGAGAGCAACCACGGCGTCTTCGGCCTGGAGTTCGCCGGTCGCGGCAAGACCTGCGAGGGCATCTTCGTGCACACCCCTGCGGCGCGCATGCCTCTTGGACCTGCCGGGAGCTACCGGCTCGAACCCGAGATGATCGGTGTGTTCGCGCATCATCGGATCGTGCTCGACGCGCTTCTCGACGCGCTCGAGCTGCTCGGCGTGTCCTTGTCTCCGGTCATCTATCTGAGCGCAGAGGACTTTCTCGCTGAGCATGGCGCTGCCGCCGCGAGCGAGGCCATCGGCCAGCTCTTCTAGGCCGCGGCCGTTCCCCGAATCCCAGCGATTGCCAGCGGTTTCGGCATTGACTTCGGCCGTCGAACGCATACCATATGCTGTACCACGGTTCGCCAGACCACCATATCTGGTGCTAAGAGGGAAGCCGGTGCGCACGGGCTGCAACGCCGGCGCTGTCCCCGCAACTGTAAGTGAAGAGCCTATGCGTCAACCATGCCACTGGCGCTGTCACGCCGGGAAGGCCGACGAATAGGCGTCGACTCACGAGCCAGTAGACCTGCCGTGTCACACAGGAGTGGTATCACCAGGGCGGGGTGTCCCGGTGGCTCGCTTGAGGGGATTCGAATCGTCTCCCGCGCCGGCCGCCTCATGACACACCGCGAGGAGGAGGACGGCATGTCGGCGCAGGGCGTTTCAGCACCATCAGGGATTATCACGCGCGGGGGTCAACTCGCGCCGTTTGAGCTGGAGAAGATCCGCTCGGCTATCGAGCGCGCGGGCAAGGCGACCAACGAGTTCGACGGCGAAGAGGCCGATCTGCTCGCCAAGCAGGCGTTCAAGGTGCTCGCGCACCGATTCGTCGATGCGCCTCCGCACATCGAGCAGATTCAAGACGTCGTCGAGCAGGTACTCATCAGCGCCAACCACTTCGCGACGGCCCGTGCCTACATCGTCTACCGCGAGCAGCGCGCACGCCTTCGCGAAGACAAGCGCACCGTCGTCGAGGTCGAAAGCTCGATGAACGAGTACCTGTCGCGCGCAGACTGGCGCGTCAACGCCAACGCCAATCAGGGCTACTCGCTTGGCGGGCTCATCCTCAACGTCTCAGGCAAGGTCGTCGCCAACTACTGGCTCTCCCACGTCTATCCGCGGGAGGTCGGCGCGGCGCACCGCGACGGTGACGTCCACATCCACGACCTCGATATGCTCGCTGGCTACTGCGCCGGCTGGTCGCTTCGCACGCTCCTCACCGAGGGCCTCAACGGCGTGCCGGGCAAAGTCGAGTCCGGCCCCCCCAAGCACCTCTCGAGCGCCGTGGGACAGATCGTGAACTTCCTCGGCACGCTACAAAACGAGTGGGCGGGCGCGCAGGCGTTCTCGAGCTTCGACACCTACATGGCGGCGTTCGTCCGCAAGGACAACCTCGACTACGACTCGGTGCGCCAGTCGATCCAGGAGCTCGTCTACAACCTCAACGTGCCATCGCGTTGGGGCACCCAGACGCCGTTCACCAATCTCACATTCGACTGGACGTGCCCCGAGGACCTCGCGGGTGAGTACCCGGTCATCGGCGGCGTGACGCAGGAGTTCACCTACGGCGAGCTGCAGGCCGAGATGGACATGATTAACCGCGCCTACATCGAGGTCATGACAGAGGGCGATGCGCTCGGACGCGTCTTCACCTTCCCGATTCCCACCTACAACATCACGCCCGAGTTCCCCTGGGAGTCCGAGAACGCCACGCTTCTGTTCGAGATGACGGCGAAGTACGGCCTGCCCTACTTCCAGAACTTCCTCAACTCCGAGCTCAAGCCAAACATGGTCCGCTCGATGTGCTGCCGCCTGCAGCTCGATCTCACCGAGCTGCTCAAGCGCGGCAACGGCCTCTTCGGTTCCGCCGAGCAGACTGGCTCGCTCGGCGTCGTGACCGTCAACTGCGCACGCCTCGGCCACCTGTACGCCGGCAACGAGACCGCGCTGTACGCCGCGCTCGACACGCTGCTCGAGCTTTCGCGCACCTCACTCGAGCTCAAGCGCAAGGTCATCCAGCACCACATCGACAACGGGCTCTTCCCGTACACCAAGCGCTACCTCGGCACCTTGCGCAACCACTTCTCGACGATCGGCGTCAACGGTATCAACGAGATGGTCCGCAACTTCACAGGTGATGCGCACGACATCACCACGCCGGAAGGGCACGCGCTTGCCATCCGCTTCCTCGACCACGTGCGCGAGCAGATCGTGCGCTTCCAGGAGGAGACCGGGCATCTTTACAACCTCGAGGCCACGCCGGCCGAGGGGACGACCTACCGCTTCGCGCGCGAAGACCGCAAGCGCTACCCCGACATCATCCAGGCCGGTACCGAGGACAACCCGTACTACACCAACTCCTCGCAACTGCCCGCCGGCTTCACCGACGACCCGTTCGAGGCCCTCACCCGCCAAGAGGAACTGCAGCGCAAGTACACCGGCGGCACCGTGCTGCACCTCTACATGGGCGAGCGCGTCTCATCGGCGGACGCCTGCAAGAAGCTCGTGAAGCGCTCACTTGAGAACTTCCGCCTGCCCTACATCACCATCACGCCCACGTTCTCGGTCTGCCCGGTCCATGGGTACCTCGAGGGCGAGCACGAGTACTGCCCGAAGTGCGACGAGGAGCTGCTCGACCGCAAGCGCCTCGAAGCGACAACCTGCTGTTAGTGAAAGGAAGGGGACATCCGATGAACGATGACACCACTGCTCCGGAGCTTATGACCCAGCCCGTCCTCGCCGATGAGGAGCGTCAGCCGTGTGAGGTGTGGACCCGCGTCATGGGCTACCACCGCCCGGTCCAGTCCTTCAACGCCGGCAAGAAGGGCGAGTTCGCCGAGCGCGTCTGCTTCACCGAGGACCGTGCCGAGCTCAACTGATCTGCGGGTCGGGGGACTGTCGCCGCTCTCGAGCGTCGACTGGCCCGGCGAGCTTGTGGCCACCGTGTTCACGCGCGGCTGCCCGTGGCTCTGCCCGTACTGCCACAACTCCCACCTTCGCGGCGGCGGCACTGCCGCCGTTGCGGAGGGGGATGGCTTCACCTGGGACGACGTGCTCCTACTGCTGCGGGGGCGCGTCGGCCTGCTTGATGGCGTCGTGTTCACGGGCGGCGAGCCGCTCGCCCAGAGCGCGCTCGCTGGTGCGATGAGCGAAGTGCGCGAACTCGGCTTCCGCGTGGGACTTCACACGGGCGGGCCGTTGCCGGAGCGCATGCGCGAGGTGCTTCCGCTGGTGGACTGGGTCGGCTTCGACTTCAAGGCTCCCTTCGCCGACTACGAACGCGTCACCGGGGTGGCAGGCAGCGGCGAGTCCGCCCGCGAAAGCTTCGAGGCGCTCATCGCCAGCGGCGTGCCATTCGAGGTGCGCACGACGGTGCACTCCGTGCTGCTCGACGACGCGGCTCTGGTTCGGATGGCTGAAGAGCTCACCGCGTGTGGCGCAGCAAGCTGGGTGCTGCAGCCGTTCAGGCCGCAGGGCTGCGACGACGAGGCGCTGCTCGCGGCCCCGCGGGAGCGATTCGTCCTGCCCGAGGCACTCGCGAGCGGCCCGCTCGCCGTCGAGATCCGCGAGTAGCGCACCGCGCACCGAGCGCCGCCCGTCCGCCGCTTGCGGCGCGCCCGACCCCGCCCGCGACGCCATGACCTGCGACGCTGGCGCCCGCACGCTCGACTCGACTAGACTCGCACCGTTCACAACTGAACAGGCGTCATTCGGTGCCCGACGGTCATGCACGCGGCCGACGGGAGAATAGGGAACCCGGTGCGAATCCGGGACGGTACCCGCCACTGTGAGCGACCGCGAAGATGCGGCGCGAAGTCAGGAGACCTGCCGAGTGATGCGCGACGCGGCCTTCGAGGATAGAGGCCGGCTCGCGGTGTCTCGGCGACTCTCGCCAGGGCTCCCCGAACCGCTCCGCTGAAACCTGAAGCCCGCTCGCCTGCACGATGAGGCGGCGGGTTTCGTTGTATGCGGGACGCGTCATGTCAGCCCCGACGCAAGGAGGATGCATGTCCCGCACGAATGCACGACACGCACGGATCCGCGCTACTCGCACGGTGGCGCTCGCGCTGCTCGCCGTCGCCGCGCTCATCGCACTCAGCGGCTGTGCCGCACAGCCTGCGGCCCCCGCAGCACCCGAAGCCCCCGCAGTAGCACCGGCGTTTCCCGTGACGATCACAGACGACGCCGGCAAGTCAGTGACCATCGATGCCGAGCCACAGCGGATCGTCTCGCTTGCGCCGGCCAACACCGAGATTGCGTTCGCCCTCGGACTCGGCGATCGCATCGTTGGCGTGACCACCTACGACGACTACCCGGCTGAGGTGAAGGACATCGCGAAGGTCGGCGACTTCACGACGCCCAACTTCGAGGCGATCGCCGCGGCCGACCCGGACCTCGTGCTCGCCACCACCGGCGTTCAAGCCGACGCGATCAAGAAGCTCGAGTCGCTCGGCGCAACGGTCATCGCGATCGACCCGCAGAACTTGGCGGGCGTCTACGCCGACATCGAGCGCGTGGGCAAGGCCACCGGAACATCCGAGAAGGCCGCGACCCTCGTGGCCGACATGAAGGATGAGGTCGCTGCGGTTCAGGACGCCGTTTCCTCGGCCACGCCCGTTACCGCATTCGTCGAGATCGCGCAGAACCCGCTGTTCACGGCGGGCAAAGGCACCCTCATCGACGAGCTGGTCACGCTGGCCGGCGGGAAGAGCGTGGTCACCCAGGACGGGTACGTCGCATACTCCAGCGAGCAGGTCATCAAGGCCGATCCCGACGTGTACCTCGCGACCAAGGGCTCGATGAGCAATCCCGCAGAGCTGGCGAAGCGTGCCGGCTTCTCGAAGCTCTCGGCGGTCAAGGCCGACCGCGTCTTCGTACTCGACGACAATCTCGTCTCTCGTCCAGGACCTCGCGTCGTCGAAGGGTTGAAGCAGATCGCATCGTTCCTGCACCCCGACACAGCACCGACGGGCCAGTAGTCACCGGATGAACCCTCGCCGAGACACCCGCCCAGCGCTCGTCCTCGCGGCCCTCGTCATCGGCTTTCCGGTGGCGATGGTCGCGGGGGTGGCGTTCGGCGCTGTCTCGGTGCCGGTCGGCGACGTCATCGCCGCGATCGCCGGTGCGTTGCGGGGCGGCGGTGGTGGGCTCGCCGATACGCTCATCGTTGACGTGCGCCTCCCACGCGTCGTGTTGGCCGCCATCGTCGGGGCATCGCTCGCCGGCGCCGGGGCGCTCTACCAGGCGCTGTTTCGCAACCCGCTCGCCGACCCCTACATCCTCGGCATCTCGAGCGGTGCCGGGCTCGGCGCGATGGCTGCGATCGTCGCCACCGCCACGGCGACCGCGCTGCGGTTCGCCGCTGTCCCGCTCGCCGCATTTGTCGGCGCCACCCTCACGATGTTGCTTGTCGTGCGCCTCGCCACCCGCCGAGGCCGGCTCGACCCGACGTCGCTCTTGCTCGCCGGTGTCGCGCTGTCCTACACACTCGCTGCTGTGACGTCGTTTCTCATGGTGGTCGCCCGCGAGCAGATGGCGTCGATCGTCTACTGGATGATGGGCGGGTTCTCGGCGGCGTCGTGGCCGTACGTTGCGATGGTCGCGCCGATGTTCGCGCTCGGCATCGTGGTCCCGCTCGCCACCACTCGCGAGCTCAACCTCATGTTGCTCGGCGACGAACGCGCGGGCCATCTCGGCCTGTCGGTCGAGCGCTTCAAGCTGCTCACGCTCGCATCCGCCTCGCTACTCACGGCCGCGGCCGTCTCCGTCGCGGGGCTCATCGGCTTCGTAGGCCTCATGGTCCCCCACATGGTGCGGATCGTGATCGGGCCCGACCACCGAAAGCTGCTTCCGGCGTCGTTCTTCGCCGGCGCGATCGCGCTTGTGCTTGCCGACCTCGTCGCTCGCACCATCATCCGGCCCATCGAGATACCGGTCGGCATCGTGACCGCGGTGCTCGGCGGGCCGTTCTTCATCTGGCTGCTCGTGCGGGGGAGGGCCGGCCGATGAGCACTGAGCGCGACAGCGTGCTGCTCGCCTTCTGCGCGGCGACCGTTGGCTACGCAAGCGACCCCGTCGTCTCCGATGTGTCGCTGGAGCTGCACGCCGGTGAAGTCGTCGGCCTTGTCGGCCCCAATGGGGCTGGCAAGTCGACGCTGCTGCGCGTCGTCACCGGCGACGCCGATCTACTGGCCGGCTCCATCGAGATCGCAGGCGCCGACGCTCGCGTGCTGTCCGCGCGCGATCGCGCTCGGCTCGTGGGCGTCGTGCCCCAGCAAGTCACCGCGGCGTTCGCGCTGCCCGCCCGCGAGTTCGTCGAGATGGGCCGCCACGCACACGTTGCGCGCTTCGCGGCCCCCGGCGAAGTCGACCGTGCGGTCGTCGCCGAGGCGCTTGAGCTCACCGACACCGCACGCTTGGCCGAGCGCGCCACCGACGAGCTCTCCGGAGGCGACCTGCAACGCCTCGCTCTCGCGCAGGCCCTCGCGCAGCAGCCACGCGTCCTGCTGCTCGACGAACCCGTGAGCCACCTCGACCTGAACCATCGGCTCCAGGTGCTCGATCTCGTGCGCCAACTCGCCGCCGAGAAGGGCATCGGCGTACTCGTGGTCTTCCACGACCTCGATCTCGCGGCGCGCTACTCCGATCGAATCGCGGTCGTGGCAGAGGGCGAAGTCAGCGAGGGCGTCACTCCCGAGCGAGCGATCACGGCGGCGTCGTTGCGTGAGGTCTTCGGCGTGCGGGCCGTGGTCGCGACGGACCCCGTGACCGGCTCGGTGAGCGTCACGCCGCTGTTGCGCGAGGGTGCGGTCGCATCGCAGGACCGCGGCAGCGTCTTCGTCGTAGGAGGCTCGGGCGCGGCAGCGCCGCTGATGCGCCGGCTCGTGCTCGCCGGCTGGCGTGTGAGCGCGGGCGCGCTCAATGCGGGCGACGCCGATCAGATCGCGGCCGAGGCGCTCGCGGTTCCCTACGTCGCGATTCCGCCGTTCGCGCCGATGGACGCCGCCGCCGCCGAGCGGTCCGCCGCCGCGGCCCTTGCCGCCGAAGCGGTTGTCGTCTGCGAGGTGCCGTTCGGCCACGGCAACCTCGCGAACCTGTCGGCCGCAGCCGAAGCGGCACGCGCGGGACGCCGAGTCGTACTCGTCGGGGCCATCCAGGGTCGCGACTTCACCGGCGGCAGTGCAGAGGCGCTGTGGCGCGAGGCGGTCGCAGCCGGAGCGGTGAGCGTCGCGGACGACACCTCGGCCCAAGCCGCGCTTCTCGGCTGATTGCACCTACGGCGTGAGCTCCCTGTGATGGCGTGGGTACCTACTACATACGTCCCGCAATCGCGGGCGTGATGGAGGGAGAGCCCATGCCAGAGAAGAGCCACTGGCCGTTCGGCCCTGACGGGGGAGAGGGCGCCGCTCGCGAGAGTGACCGGTCGCTGGAGAAGCAGCGCGAGCGCGAGGCGCAGAAGCTTCAGATGGCCGCTCAAGCAGAGGTGCAGCGGCAGTCCCGTAACAATCGCCTCATCGTTGGCGGTAAGGCACACACACGCAAGAAGGGCCTGAGCTAGGGCCTTCGTGCAGCCCGCTCGGCTGCTGCGAGCATCGCGCCCCAGCCGGGCTCACATACACGCTCCCACGCGCAGCCGTCGCACGCCTGCGCGCGCCACGTGCCGACGCCGATCGCATCGTCTTCCAGCCGATCGCGCGCCTCGGGCAGGGAGATGCGCTCGCCCACGTTCACTCCCAGGATATCGAGCGCGAGCGCGTCGATGCGCGCAATCTCCGCCTCGCCGCCGGCGTCCTCGCTCGTACACAGGCCATCGGCGCCGAGCTCGGGGCACGCCGCGCAGACGACGTCAGCGCCCGCGACGACAAGCGCTCGTCCTGAGCTTGCGCGCTCGACGACGCCACCCAAGTTCGCGACGAACTCCTCGGAGTAGCCTTCTCCTCGAAAGAACTGCAGGCAGATGAGGTGATGGCCGCGCAGGCGCGGAACTCGCAACGGGCTCACTCGGCACCGCCGCCATCGAACAACGCACCTTGCGGCGGGTTGGCGTCGAGCGGTTCGTGCTGCGGCGCCACTTCGACAGGCACGCCGAGATCGATCGCAGTCAGTCGTGCAACGAGGGCGCGCTTGGCCAGTGAAGGTGTGTTGTTGGTATCCGAGCGGTGGAGCGCGAACACCCTGCGCAGACGGCCCGATGCTAGGCGCTCCAGCGCGTCGGCGGCATCGGGGTTAGACAGGTGCCCCTCGGCGGAGCGGATGCGGCGCTTGAGAAACGCCGGGTAGGGTCCTTGCTCGAGCATGAGCAGGTCATGGTTGCTTTCGATGCCGAGAATGTCGACGTCTGAGAGTGCCTCGGCGGCTTCTGCGGTAAGGACGCCGGTGTCAGTCGCGAGCCCGAACCGCTCGCCCGCGTCGCTCTCGATGAGGTAGCCGACCGGCTCGGCGGAGTCATGCGAGGTGCGAAAGGGGACGACTGACAGCGTGCCGATGCGGATCGGCTCACCGGCGACGACGGTGACGACCTCGCCGGGAAGATGATCGAGGCCGGCCGCCATGCGTGTACCGCGGGTGGCATGGACCGCGCAGGCGTGCCGCCGCGCGAAGACGTCGACGCCTCGCAGGTGGTCCAAGTGCTCGTGCGTGAGCAGGATCGCACTCACGTCGTCGGCGATAAGCCCGGCAAGCGTCATGCGACGCGAGACTTCGCGGGCGGAGAATCCGCAGTCGATGAGGAGCGTCGTTTCACCGTCACTCACGGCCGTGGCATTGCCCGACGAACCGGAGCCCAGAAACACCACGCGAAGTCGGCAGGTATCAGGCATGCGGGCAGTGTACACCGCGTCTACGACACTTCTGTCGGCCACGCGCAGGATTTGGGAATACACTGAGCAACGTCAACTCGGGTCGCCTTGGGGTAGCTCAAAGTTATTCACTGCGACTACGGCCCGGAGCAAGGAGCTGGAATGGCAATCCATCTATACGCACTCTCGACCTGCCCGTACTGCCGTATGACCAAGAAGTATCTGGATGAGCACGAGATCGAGTACGAGATCACTGAAGTCGATCTCCTCGAAGGTGACGAGAAGGACGCCGCGGTAGCCGAGGTCGTTCGGCTGTCCGGTGGCAAGTCGTTCCCTGTCCTCGACGCCAACGGCCAAGTGGTCGTGGGCTTTAACAAGGGTCGCATGGCCCAAGTCCTCGAGCTGTAGGTCGGTCATGTCACCTGACAAGCCGATTCGCAGGGTGTTCTCCGCCGACACGACCATCGATGACCTCAAGGCGTACATGGGGCCGTTCGCCGAGCGTCTCGGCTACAAGTTCAACACCGAGACCGACTTCGTGGACGAGGTGCTCGCAAGCGAGATAGAGATTCTCGAGCGTGACGGCGACGTCTACTGCCCGTGTCGGGTGCGCAGTGGTGACCCCAAGGAAGACGCGCAGATAGTGTGTCCGTGCATCCCGTTCTTCCGGGACGAGTTCGCCGCAATCAGCAAGTGCTGGTGTGGGCTGTTCATCTTGAGCGAGATCGAGGACGGGGCAGACCTCATCGGCGTGCTCGAGGAGGTCGAGCCGGGTACGCTCGTGCAGGTTCCGGTATGCCGCCTCGACGACCTGTCGGCTTCGACGCCGCGCCACTTCAAGATCGGCAAGCGCGACATCGCCGTCGTCCGCGTGGGCGACGAGGTGTTCGCTCTGTCGAATCTGTGCCGCCACGCGTTCGGTCCGCTGTCCGAGGGGTTCGTCGACGGCTATCACGTGATGTGTCCTTGGCATGGTTGGCGATATGACGTCCGAGACGGCAGCACCGATCATCCCAACGCCGACGTCGCCACGTTTCCTGCGTCAGTTCGCGACGGGGTCGTCTTCGTGGCGGTGCCACTCGGCCGCGCGAAAGCGTAGCGTGCGCGCAGGCGACTCGTACCTCTGCGGTGGTATCGGGGCGTACGCCCGTGGGCGAATGCGTGCGGGCGAGCGGGTAGGTACTATCGGGTCATGAACACCAGCAGACGATTCTCGTGGGGCAGCCTCTCCGCGACGGCGCGCGACTCGATCGGCGCCGTGACGGGCGCGGTCGTGAGCGCCACGTTCCTCATGCTTCGCGCGCCGATCGTGATCCGCGGTGGCGGGTTCGGCGGAGGCGATCCGGGGGCCGAGCAGTTCAAGACCCAGGGAGCCGAGACACTCAGGCTCGCACGGCCCGAGCTCTCCCCGTGGGCGGTCGTGCTCTCGGCGATCGCCTTCCTGCCGCTTGCCTACCGCCGCAGGTTCCCCCTTGCCGTGCTTGCCGTGGTCACCGGAATCACCGCCGCCAACGACCTCATTCCCGGTCCGCCCTCGCTGGTGTTCCTCGCGCCGCTGATCGCGCTCTATACGGTGGGTACGGAGCGGTCCCGCAAGACTCTTGTCGCCGCCGCATGCCTCACGGCCACGGCTCAGCTTGCGATCTCACTGCCGCACTACACGAGCACGACGTTCTGGGCCGACGCGGTACGCATCATCTCGATGGTTGCGGTCGCCGCAGCGCTCGGGGATGCCACCCGCAACCGGCGTGCGTACGTCGCCGAGGTCGAGCAGCGCGCGGTCGAGGCTGAGCGCACCCGCGACGAAGAGGCTCGCCGGCGCGTCGACGAAGAGCGGCTGCGCATCGCGCGCGAGTTGCACGACGTCACGGCGCACTCCCTTTCCATCATCGCCGTGCAGTCGGGTGCCGCAGCACACGTCATCGACACCAACCCTGCCGAGGCGAGGCGCTCGCTCGACGCGATACGCCGGACGAGCAAAGAAGCGCTCGACGAGCTTCGGGCGATGCTCGGCGTGCTGCGCTCGGAAGACGATGCCGGTGCGCCGCTGGCGCCGACGCCCGGCCTGGCACGGCTCGGGGATCTCGCGGCGCCGATGCGCGACGCGGGGGTCGAGGTCGCGCTCGACGTCGCCGAGTCACTCGACGAGCTGCCCGCGCTCGTTGACGCGTCGGCATACCGCATCGTGCAGGAGGCGCTCACCAACGTGGTACGCCACGCGGGTCCGTGCGCTGTCACGGTGCGGGTGCGTCGAGTGGGTGATGACCTCACCATCGAAGTCGCAGACAGCGGGGTTGGGGCGTCTGCAGAGGTATCTGCAGGTCACGGGCTTGCCGGCATGCGCGAGCGCGCACTGGCACTCGGAGGCACGTTTGAGGCGGGTCCCCGCTCGGAAGGCGGTTTCCGTGTGGCCGCGATGCTCCCGATCACGTCGAGAGGTGGGCGAGCGTAAATGGGCGACCGGATCAGAGTGCTCGTCGCCGATGACCAAGCGCTCGTGCGCGGGGGCTTTCGGGTGCTCGTCGAGTCGGCCGCCGATCTCGAGGTAGTGGGAGAAGCGTCCGATGGGGTAGAGGCGCTTCGGCTCGTCCGCGAGCTTTCGCCCGATGTGGTGTTGATGGACATCCGCATGCCTGCCAAGGACGGCATCGAGGCCACGCGCGAGATCGCGTCCGACCCTGCCACAGCCGCCACGCGCGTGCTGATCCTGACCACCTTCGATCTCGACGAGTACGTCTATGACGCGCTGCGCGCCGGCGCCAGCGGCTTTCTTCTCAAGGACACCGAGCCCGACGCTCTGCTCGACGGCATCCGTGTCGTGGCGAGCGGGGATGCGCTGCTTGCGCCCTCCGTCACCCGCCGACTGATCGCCGAGTTCTCGCACCGCCCCTCGCCTTCGAGGGCGAGTGTCGCGCAGCTTGAGGTGCTGACGGAGCGCGAAGTTCAGGTGCTGTCGCTGGTCGCGCGTGGGATGTCGAACGCCGAGATAGCCGCCGAACTCTTCATCAGCCCGGCCACGGCCAAGACACACGTCAGCCGCGTGATGATGAAGCTCGACGCTCGTGATCGCGCCCAGCTCGTGGCCATGGCCTACGAGAGCGGGCTCGTCACCCCGGGAATCTTGGGCGACTAGACGACCTCGGCGCGTACTCCCGAGGGAGTATGCGAACTCACTCCCCCAGCATGACGAATCGCTGACGCGGGATGCCTAGCCTTGAAGGTGCGAACACACCGTACCGAGGAGGCACCATGAGCGCGCGCAGTTCACGACTACCGATCGGCCATCCGATCGCATCTCCCGGAGGTGCCCGATGAACGCGGAAGCGGCGCCGCGTACGGCCGCCCGCAAGCGCACCTCGCGCTGGATGATCGCCGTCGCGGTGGGACTCGCGGTTGTTGTCGCTGCGACCGCAGCGTTTGCGCTCCTGCGCCCGAAGGCATCCACGACCTCGAGCTACGCGACCGCGACGGCTGAGCGCACGACACTGCAAGTCCTGGTCTCAGGCACAGGTACCGCGGTCGTCGCCGATGCTGTGACAGTCAACCCGCAGATCAGCGGTACCGTCGAGAAGCTCTACGTGAGTCTCGGCGAGACGGTGACCGCGGGTGACCGGCTCTACACCATCTCGAGCGATGACGTTGAAACGCAGCGGCTGCAGGCGAAGGCCTCGCTGCTTCAGTCCAAGCAGAGTCTCTCCTCGGCCAAGTCGAGCAAGACGCGCGCAAGCAACGACCTGTACGCCGCGAACACGGCGAAGATCCAGGCACAGCAGAACCTCGACGACCTGCGCAGCCAGCCTGCGACGACACCGGGACTCGCCGACAAGATCGAGATCGCAGAACGGCAGCTGACCAGCGCCAAGAAGGGCGTGACGAGTGCGAAGACGGCGGTCACGACCGCTCAGATCGGCGTGGATGCCGCATCCGCGAGCTACTCCTCGTCGCAGGAGTCGTACAACGCCGCGGTCGACAGCACGAACGACACCGTGGTCACGGCTCCCATCGATGGCGTCATCACGGCGATGCCGCTCTCGGTCGGTTCTGACGTGAGCGCGGGCTCGACGAGCAGTTCCCCGAGCGGATCGTCGAGCTCCTCGGCTGCGGGTGCGACGGGCTCCTCGACCTCCTCGGCGAGCGACTCGGGCTCCTCGATCACCATCTCCGACATGGGCAGCCTCGAGGTCGAGGTCGCAGTGAGCGAGGCCGACATCACGACAGTCGCCATCGACCAGACAGCGACGGTTACCTTCGACGCGGTCTCGAACCTCACCTTCGAGGGCGTGGTCAAGTCGATTTCACCGAACGGCACGAGCTCCTCGGGGGTCGTCAACTACACCGTGCGGCTCACGCTCGATTCCGTTGAGGCGCGGCTGAAGCCCGACATGACCGCTACGGCTGACATCGCAACAGTGGTCGCGAAGGACGCGCTCGTCGTGCCGAGTACCGCGGTGAAGTCGAACAACGGCGAGAAGTACGTTGTAGTCGTCGGGGCTGGTGGTCAGACGAGCAACAAGACCGTCACGACGGGCATCAGCGACGATTCGTCGGTACAGATCCTCACCGGCCTGTCGGATGGCGCCGTCGTCGTGACCGGATCGACGAGCAGCGCCACTTCGTCGAGCTCCTCGAGCTCATCGAGCAGCCGGTCGGGCGGGTTCATGATGGGCGGGCCGGGCGCCGGGGGCACGCCTCCCTCGGGCGGGCCGGGCAACTGATGGGCGCCATCATCGAAGTCCAGGACGTGGTGAAGACCTACGTCACCGGAGACACCTATACGGCCGCTCTCAAGGGCGTCTCGCTCGAGGTCCAGGAAGGCGAGTTCCTTGCCATCATGGGTCCCTCGGGATCGGGCAAGTCGACGCTGATGAACCTGCTCGGCCTGCTTGATACGCCGACCGCCGGCAGTTACCTCATCCGAGGCGTGGACGTGTCCTCGCTCGATGAGGTCGAGCTTGCCGAGGCCAGGGCCCGCGAGATCGGGTTCGTGTTCCAGTCGTTCAACCTGTTGCCCCGTGCCACCGTCATGCGAAACGTCATGCTGCCGCTCGTCTACGCACGCACCCCCGAGAAGGAACGCGAGGGCAAGGCGCTGAGGGCCCTCGAAGCCGCGGGTCTGGCTCCCGAGCTGCACTACAAGAGCTCCAACCAGCTCTCGGGCGGGCAGATGCAACGCGTCGCCATCGCCCGCGCGCTCATCAACGAGCCGGCGCTCATTCTCGCGGACGAGCCCACCGGCAACCTCGATACCGTCACAGGCGATCACATCCTCGCCACCTTCAAACGCCTGCGAGACGAGGGCCGCACGATCGTGCTCATTACGCATGAGCCCGAGGTTGCCGAGAACGCGGATCGCACCATCCACATCCGTGACGGCCTCATCACCGACGAAGTGGGGGTGGGGCACCGATGAGACTCAAAGACCTCATGGCCGAGACGTTCCTGTCGCTTACGGCCAACAAGGCTCGATCGTTCCTGACGGTGCTCGGCATCGTGGTCGGCATAACGTCGGTCATCGTCATGGTGGCGTTCGGACAGGGCACCAAGGCCTCGATCGAGTCGAACATCTCATCGATGGGGGCGAACCTGCTGACCGTCTCTCCCGGCGGTCAGGAGAGCCGGCAGATCGGCGGCGGCGGCGCAGGTGCCAACACCAACTCGTTGACGCTCAAGGACGTCGAAGCGATCCGTACGCAGGTCGCGGGCGTCAAGCGCGTCGCTCAGACGACGCAAAGCTCGTATCAGGCATCCGCCGAGGCGAGCAACACCAACGTGAGCGTCACAGGAACGACCGCCGACTACCCGCTCATCCGCAGCGTGACCGTCTCAAACGGCAGCTGGTTCACAACCGACCAGGAGGACACCGGCGCGCGCGTGGCCGTGCTCGGTCCGACAACCGCCGAGACGCTCTTCGGCTCGGTTGACGCAGCGATCGGCCAGAAGATGCGGGTCAACGCCCAGCCGTTCACGGTCATCGGCGTGACCGAAAGCAAGGGCGGCAGCGGGATGACGAATCAGGACGAGGCCGTCTACATCCCATTCGACACCTTCCAGCAGCACCTTTCGAAGTCGACCGGCGTGAGCACGATCTACGTCGAGGCTGAAAGCCAGGACGTCATGACGCAGGTCGAGGCCGACATGGATGAGCTGCTGCTTGCCCGCCACGGCATCTCGGAGTCGGGCAGTGCCGACTTTCGGATCATGAACCAAGAGGACATAGCTTCGACGCTGTCGACGGTGACCACGACGCTGACGCTGCTTCTCGGGTCGATCGCCGGGATCTCACTCGTGGTCGGCGGCATCGGGATCATGAACATGATGCTGACCACGGTGACGGAGCGCATTCGCGAGATCGGCCTTCGCAAGGCGCTCGGGGCGACGCGCTCCGACCTCACCTCGCAGTTTCTCGCCGAGGCGGTCGCGCTCACCATGCTCGGCGGCGTGATCGGCATCGTGCTCGGTTGGCTGATCGCCTTCGCCATCACTTCGTTCTCCAGCTACAACGCCGAAGTGAGTCTGCTCTCGGTCGGAATCGCCGTGGGCGTGTCGACGGCGATCGGCATCGTGTTCGGCTACTACCCCGCGCGTCGTGCAGCGAAGCTCGATCCCATCGAAGCGCTGCGCTACCAGTAGGCACCCATCATCCAAGCACCAACCGAGGCGGCCTGTGGTGCGGCCTCGGAAAGGAGGCGACAGTGGACGGAACACAAGCGGCTCAGCAGGGCGGGGCAGGCACAGCGCAGCTCGGCGGACCTCCGAGCGGGTTTCCCGGCGGTCCTGGTGGGGCTCCGGGAGGTCGAAGCGGCCTCATGTTCCTCGGCCCGTGGGGCGGCATCATCGGCATCGCGCTGCTCGTCCTGACCTATGTCGTGCTCGCAGTCGCGCTCTGGCGGTTTCTGAGCAAGGCGGGTCTCACTCCGGCCGTTGCGCTGCTCATGCTCGTCCCCGTCGTGAACCTGGGTGTTGTGTTGTGGGCGGCGTTCACCGAGTGGCCCGCATTGCGCGAAGTCGACCGCCTGAAGCAACAACTGGCGGTCCGTGAGGTGCGGGGCACGGCTGCGTCTCGGGGCGACGAGCCGGTGGACGCCCCTGGCGAACCGGTCAGCGACGACGAAGGCGCTGCGTGACGACCGTCAGAATGGAGGCGACCGCTACGAATGCGACCCATTGCCACGTACCACCGGGTTGCCACGCCTCCAGCCCGGCGGCGACTGCACCACCCACTGCCCACGGCCAGGTGAAGCCGCCGCCCGTCAGGCTCTCACCCAACAGGCAGACGACGGCTACGACGATCCATGCCCAAAACGCGAGGGTCACGCGAGGCCTTTCGGGTTGGCAACAACGCTCATAAGACAGCGTAGACGAAAGCGAATGCGACGTGCGACTCCCGGGATGGTGCGTGCGGCCCTCCTGAAACGCATATTGCGCATCGGAATAGTGCGTATACAGGTCTCCATTCGGTGATACGATCGCGCAGCAAGCACGTTCGCGTACTCGAAGGAGGCACCTCATGTCTGACATCGCATCCGCAGTCGACGCGACCATCGGCGCGACTCCGCTCGTCTACCTCAACAAGCTCTCGGAAGGTCTTCCGGGCACCGTCGCGGTCAAGCTCGAGTCGCGCAATCCCGGCGGTTCCGTCAAGGATCGTATCGGCAAGAGCATGATCGACGACGCCGAGCAGCGCGGCGTGATCACCCCCGGCAAGACCGTCATCGTCGAGCCGACAAGCGGCAACACCGGCATCGCTCTGGCGCTCGTCGGTGCCGCGCGCGGCTACCGCGTCGTCCTCACCATGCCCGAGTCGATGTCCATCGAACGCCGCAAGCTCCTCAAGGCGTTCGGCGCTGAGCTCGTTCTCACCGACAAGGCCAAGGGTATGAAGGGTGCCGTCGAAGCCGCCGAGGAACTCGCAGCTTCCACTCCCGATGCATGGATTGCGGGTCAGTTCGACAACCCGGCCAACCCTCGCGCTCACTACGCGACCACCGGGCCTGAGATCGCCGAGGCCATCGGCGACGCGCAGCTCGGTGCGTTCGTCGCAGGCGTCGGCACCGGCGGCACGATCTCCGGTGCGGGCCGCTACCTCAAGGAGCGCTTCCCGGAGGCGCTCGCAATCGCAGTCGAGCCGGCCGAGTCGCCCATCATCACGCAGAAGCGAGCCGGGCAAGACCTCACCCCCGGTCCGCACCTCATCCAGGGCATCGGCGCGAACTTCATCCCCGGTGTGCTGGACCTCGATGTCCTCGACGGCGTGGAGCAGGTGGTTGGCGACGACGCGATCGCAACCGCACGGCGCATGGCCGCCGAAGAGGGCCTTCTGGTGGGCATCTCGAGCGGTGCGAACGTCACCGCCGCTCTGCGGCTCGCCGCTCGTCCGGAGTTCGCCGGCAAGCTCATCGTCACCGTCGCCCCGTCAACGGGAGAGCGCTACCTGTCGACGAAGCTGTGGGAGGAGTTGGGCTAACGATGCGCGTTCCGCAGAGTCTGGATTATGCGGTACGGGCTCTCGTGCTCCTGGCTCTCCAGCCGCCCGGCGAGTTCATCGCCGCGGGCGAGCTGGCGGACCACCTCGGGCTACCGCGACGCTTCGTTGAGCAGCAGATTACCGCTCTGTCGCGAGCAGGGATCGTCAACTGCCGTCGTGGTGCGAGTGGTGGGTGTGCATTGGCAAGACCGAGTAAGGATGTATCGGTATTCGATATTGTCCGCGCCGTACAAGGTGAGGTACTCGACGTTCCGCGAGTCACTGGCTCGGCTGCCTCAGCACTCTGGCAGGAGGCGGCCGATGAGCTGGGGCGCCATCTACAAGGCGTGACACTCGAGGATCTTGCAAAACGGCAGCGGGAACTCGATGGCTCTGCCGCGAGTATGTACTGGATTTGATACATCCGGACGGGGATTCGCATGTATCCAATACATATATCTCGCGCACGCGAACCACTCACCCTTCTCGCTCTCAATATGCAGCGAGCAGGTGGTTGCATTCCTCGGCGTTCTGATACACTCCGAGGGTCCTGCGGTGGGATGGCCGCGGATGTCGGCGTCCTCAAATAGGACTTCGGCAAGCATCGCAAGGGATTCTGTCCAGGGAGCAAGGGAGGAACTATGAAGGTGAGCAAGAAGCTCGTGCTCGCCGTCGTCGCTGCGCTGGTTGCGCTTGCGATGATCGCCACCGGTTGCGGTGGCGGCGGTACGACCGGCGGTACGACCGGTGGCACCGAGGCGAAGACCATCACGATCGGTATCGGCGCTCCGCTGACCGCCGGCGCAGTCGCTCTTGGCAAGGGTATGGCACGCGGTGCCAACCTGGCCGTCGACGAGGCCAACAAGGGCGAGGCCGCCAAGGCCGCCGGTATCACGTTCAAGACCGTCGAGGGTGACGATCAGGGCGACCCGAAGACCGGCGTTACCGTTGCGAACACGTTCGCTTCCGACCCGACGCTCGTTGGCGTCATGGGTCACCTGAACTCGGGCGTTTCGATCCCGGCTTCGAAGGTCTACGCGCAGAAGAAGATCGTTCAGATCTCGCCTGCGTCGACCAACCCGGCACTCACCCAGCAGGGCCTCACGAACGTCTTCCGCGTCTGCACCACCGACGCGGTCCAGGGTCCGGCTGCTGCCGACTACGCGTTTGATCTCCTCGGCTTCAAGACCGCCTACGTCGTCGATGACTCGACCCCGTACGGCACCGGTCTGGCCGATGAGTTCGCCAAGGAGTTCGAGGCCAAGGGCGGCAAGATCCTCGGCCGTCAGAAGACCTCCGACCAGGACAAGGACTTCAACGCTCTGGTCACCAAGATCAAGGGCACCAGCCCTGAGCTGATCTACTACGGCGGCATCTACAACGCCGGCGCGCTCCTCGCCAAGCAGGCCAAGGAAGC
This sequence comes from Coriobacteriia bacterium, assembly GCA_013334745.1. Lineage (NCBI taxonomy): Bacteria > Bacillati > Actinomycetota > Coriobacteriia > Coriobacteriia bacterium. The sequence goes on along the minus strand of JAAXWY010000018.1, from coordinate 528 downwards.
CGGCCTGAAGGCCCCGCTGATGGGCGGCGACGGTCTCTACGACGCCGAGTTCATCAACCTCGCCGGCGAGGCTGCCGCTGAGGGCGACTTCGCCACCTCCGTCGGTCTCCCGATCGACAAGCTGCCGAAGGGCCAGGAGTTCTCGGCCGCCTACAAGGCTGCCTTCCCGAGCGACGAGATCGCCGCATACGACGCCTACGCCTATGACGCCACGAACGTCATCATCGAGGCCGTCCTTGCTGTCGCCAAGGAGAAGGGCGCTGCTGCTGTCGCCACCCCCGAGGGTCGCGACGCCATCATCGCCGCTGTTGCTGCCACCAAGACCACCGGCGTCACCGGCGAGATCGCCTTCGACGCCACCGGTGACACGACGAACAAGGCGATCAGCCTGTACGTCGTAGAGGGTGGCAAGTGGACCACGAAGGCCACGCCCCAGTAAGCAGTAGGGCATGACCGTCCTGGTCTTCTAAGGACACGGTCCGGGCGGGCACCCTGCGGTGCCCGCCCGGATTCCATGTCCGGTGACGG
>JAAXWY010000017.1 GCA_013334745.1 Coriobacteriia bacterium | reverse complement strand
TTGCTTCGAATTAAGCCACATGCTCCGCTGCTTGTGCGGGCCCCCGTCAATTCCTTTGAGTTTTAGCCTTGCGGCCGTACTCCCCAGGCGGGGCACTTAATGCGTTAGCTGCGGCACGGAGGGAGTTGATGACCCCCCACACCTAGTGCCCATCGTTTACGGCTAGGACTACCAGGGTATCTAATCCTGTTTGCTCCCCTAGCTTTCGCGCCTCAGCGTCAGTCGTGGCCCAGAAAGCCGCCTTCGCCACTGGTGTTCCTCCCAATATCTGCGCATTTCACCGCTACACTGGGAATTCCACTTTCCTCTACCAGACTCAAGACTGCCAGTTTCAGATGCAGGCTGCGGGTTGAGCCCCCAGTTTTCACATCTGACTTAACAATCCGCCTACGCGCTCTTTACGCCCAATGAATCCGGATAACGCTTGCCCCATACGTATTACCGCGGCTGCTGGCACGTATTTAGCCGGGGCTTCTTCTGCAGGTACTGTCAATTTCATCCCTGCTGAAAGCGGTTTACGACCCGAGAGCCTTCATCCCGCACGCGGCGTTGCTGCGTCAGGCTTTCGCCCATTGCGCAAAATTCCCCACTGCTGCCTCCCGTAGGAGTCTGGGCCGTGTCTCAGTCCCAGTGTGGCCGATCCGCCTCTCAGCGCGGCTACCCATCGTCGCCTTGGTAGGCCATTACCCTACCAACAAGCTAATGGGCCGCGGGCTCATCCCTCACCGTCGGAGCTTTCCCGAACCGACCATGCGATCAGTTCGGAGTATCCGGTATTAGCTCAAGTTTCCCTGAGTTATCCCGAAGTGAGGGGCAGATTGCCCACGTGTTACTCACCCGTTCGCCACTCTATACACCCCCGAAGGGGCTTTAATCGTTCGACTTGCATGTGTTAAGCACGCCGCCAGCGTTCATCCTGAGCCAGGATCAAACTCTCCGTTGAATTTGTTCACGAGCCGAAGCCCGCGATTCACGAAGTGTGATCCGGTTCTATCCGGAGTGACCCACCTACATCGGTAAGGAAGTCCGATGCGGTTTGGATCCGTTCGATGTCTGCCGGTTTGGTCTTTTGATGGACCCTCTCGGCAAGACGGGGTTAGTGTTGGTTCGCTTTGCGAACCTTTACTGGCTTGTCACAGTATCCGGTTTTCAAGGTTCAAGCTGCAGCGGATTTCCCACATACCCTGCGGTTTTGCCCGCTGCGTGCCACCTCAAGTTGTTTCGGCGGCGAGGAGATACATTACGCATTCCCTCTGACCCTGTCAACAACTTGTCGGAACTTTTTTCGACCACTTCAAAGCGAGCGTCTGAGCACCTTATCCCGGGAACGAAAGACGCCTCCCGATCTTCTCGGAAGGCGTTCACAGCGCATCATGGCTACCGCGTACTCGCGGCTGTCCTGATGTTATGTAATCGTCTCCGAGCAGTTACTCGTTATCAACACGCGCTCCGGTCTCAAGAGGTTCCGGCGGTGCGGCAACGAAGATTACCACCCGAACGCACCGCGTGCAAGGGGCATTTCGCTGCCCTGTCTTCTTACCCCCGAATCGGTCGCCGCAGACCACTCGCACACAACTGATTGCGACAGGGCAGAAGGGAGTGAGACGGACGAGCGAGGATCAGGAACGGGCGACCGGCCGCGCGTAGCGCCGCTTCCCAACCTGCATCAAAGAGCCCTCAACTCTATCCCGCGCGCAACTATATATACGCGACTCAAGGACTTCGCCGTTGATACGCACTCCGCCCTGATCGATCATCCGGCGTCCCTCGCCCGCCGAGGACACCAGGCCCAAGTCAGCGAGCAGCCCGGGTATGTAGATTTCATCGCCCAAGTCGACCTCGATCTCGGGAACGTCCTCAGGCGCTTGGTGCTGTTTGAAGACCCGGTCAAAGGCTTCCTCGGCTGCTTTGGCCTCATCGACGGCGTAGTACAGCTCCACGATCTCGCGTCCGAGTCGCCGCTTGACGGCGTTCGGATGCGCCTCGCCGGCGATCAAGTCGCGCTCGATTCGATCGATCTCATCTACCGGCACGGGCGTACACAGACGGTAGTACTTGATCATGAGTTCATCCGGGATCGACATCACCTTGCCGAACATATCGGCGGGGGTATCGGTCAATCCGATGTAGTTGCCGTAGCTCTTGCTCATCTTCTGAACACCGTCGGTGCCCTCGATGAGCGGAAGCGTCAGTGCGCATTGCGGCTCCATGCCGAGCTTCTCCATGAGCTCTCGGCCCGCCAGCAGGTTGAAGAGCTGATCCGTCCCGCCCAGTTCGATGTCGGCCTCAATCGCGACAGAGTCGTACGCTTGCGCCATGGGGTACAGGAACTCGTGCAGCGAGATCGACTGCTGCGATGCGTACCTGTTGGCGAAGTCGTCGCGTTCCAGAATCCGCGCGACTGTGAACTGGCTCGTCAGCCTCAGCAGGTCTGCGAAGCCGAGTGCATCGAGCCAGTCGGAGTTTCGTCGCAGTTCGGTCTTCTCGGGATCGAGGATCTTGAAGGCCTGCGCCACGTAGGTCTCGGCGTTGGCGTCTATCTGCTCGCGTGTGAGCGGCGGCCGAGTGGAGTTGCGCCCGGACGGGTCACCGATAAGCGCCGTGAAGTCACCGATGATCAACACGACCGTGTGACCGAGGTCCTGGAACTGCCGCAGTTTGCGCAGCGGCACCGCATGACCGAGATGCAGATCGGGAGCCGTGGGGTCCACGCCGAGCTTCACCCGCAGAGGCACCCCTCGAGCGAGCTTCTTGGCCATGTCGGCCTCGGGCACGAGCGCGCTGATGCCACTCGTGATGATGTGCAGCTGTTCGTCGGCAGGAAGCACGGGGCGGACTCCTCGCTGAGGTGATGGTGCGGTTACGGCTTCCCGACGGCACCGTCACGCGTTCGTTTGGCTCGAATATCGCGTGTCATACTAGCAAATACCCCTCGTCCTGCTCTGCCCGGCGATGCCGGTACGGGCGGTACGGATAGGCGGATTCTGCGGCGGAAACCCTCGCTGCACCTTGGAAACGACCACTGGAGGAACCCCGTAGCATGAGTACGCCGCGAGCGAACGGACGGCAAGGCCAGGGTGCCCCGCGCCCGAGGCCCCGCACCAGCCCGCCAGCGAAGGGCCGAACCAGCGGTGGCGCCCGGCGCCCGGCGCCGCGCCCTCAGCCGCAGAAGCGGCGTGGAGGCTTCTGGAGCCGGGCAGGAAAGGTCGCACTCGTGCTGCTGGTCGCGGCCCTCGTGGTAGGCGGAGTCGTCTACTGGCGACTCGCCTCCACACTTCCGGATCCCGATGCCGCAGCGGCACGCGGGCGCGACCAAAGCACCGTGATTACCGACCGGAACGGCAAGGTGCTCACGCGCCTATTCGCGGAGCAGAATCGAAGCGACGTCACACTCGATCAGATACCCGAGGAGCTGCAGAAGGCCGTCGTAGCGACGGAGGACCAGCGATTCTACACGCACAGCGGGGTCGACCCGCTCGGCATCGCGCGAGCAATCGTCACCGACGTCATCTTGCGTCGCAAGGCCCAGGGCGGTTCAACGATCACTCAGCAGTACGTGAAGCAGGCCTTCGTCGGCGACGAGCGCACCATCACACGAAAGATCAAGGAAGCGATGCTCGCCCAGCGTGTCGAGAAGAAGTACGACAAGAATCAGATTCTTGAGTTGTATCTCAACACGATCTACTTCGGACATGGGGCTTACGGCGTGCAGTCGGCGTCACGAGCTTACTTCGGCAAGCCCGCGAGCAAGCTCACGTTACCTGAGTCGGCGATGATCGCCGGCGTCATCAAGTCGCCCGGCAGGTACTCTCCTTACATCGATCCCGAGGCGGCGAAACTCCGACGCGATACCGTGCTTCAACAGATGCGCAGCGAGGGATACATCGATGAAGCAGCGTACGCCGCGGCGGTCGCATCACCGGTGAAGACGGCCGGCCTGAAGCCGACTCCGTCGCTTGCCCCCTACTTCGTCGAGTGGATCAAGACCGACCTCGCCGAGCGGTTCGGACAAGACGAGATGTACCGAGGCGGACTCATCGTCAAGACGACGCTCGACTTGAGTATGCAGAAGGCCGCCGAGAAGGCGATCGCGTCCACGCTCAATCGGAACGGCGACCCGTCGGCTGCACTCGTCGCCATCAAGCCGGGCACCGGTGAGGTGCTCGCGATGGTCGGCGGCCGGGACTTCAAGACACAGCAGTTCAACGCTGCCGTCCAAGGCAACGGGCGCCAGCCGGGCTCCTCGTTCAAGCCCTTCGTGCTGGTCACGGCACTGTCCGATGGAATCAGCCCCGAGCAGACGTACCCCTCGGGAGCCGCGAGACTCAAGGTCGGCGACCAGACCTGGAGCGTTACCGGAGCGCACGGAGGAGCGAAGGGACCGATGCGCCTGCGCATCGCAACCGAGCAGTCCGTCAACTCAGTCTTCGCTCGCTTGATCCTGAAGGTCACCCCCGAGAAGGTCGTCGAGACTGCAGAGGGCATGGGCCTTCACAGCGGCATCGAACCGGTTCCCGCCATCGCGCTCGGCGGTCTGACGAACGGCGTGACCCCTCTTGAGATGGCCGACGCATACTCGACGCTCGCGGCAAACGGCTCGCGAGTGTCACCGTTCGGAGTGACAGAGGTCAAGACAGCCGATGGAAGCGTTGCCTACCAGGCAAAGCCAGAGGCTCGCGAGGCGATCGAACCGGCAGTTGCGTATCTCACCACGGACATCCTCAAGGGCGTCATCGCTCGCGGTACCGGATCGGCGGCCTCAATCGGACGGCCAGCCGCCGGCAAGACCGGCACCACCCAGGAGAATCGCGACGCGTGGTTCGTCGGCTATACGCCCGATCTTGCGGCGGCTGTCTGGATGGGGCACCCCGAGGCACAGAAGGCTATGACCAATGTTCACGGCCGCGCGGTGACGGGCGGATCCTTCCCCGCCGAGATGTGGGCCAAGTTCATGCGGACCGCGCTCGCGAAGACCCCTGCGACGCAGTTCCAGAAGCCCTCGGGTCTGAAGCGCGCGAAGATCTGTCTTGAGACGGGGCAGGCGGCGCGTGAGTTCTGCCCCCGCACCGGATCGGGTCTCTTCCTGGCATCGATGAACCTGAAGCAGTGCACCAAGCACGTCACGCCCGAGAAGCTCATCGTGCCCAAGCTGGTGGGCATGACCAAAGAAGCGGCGCTCGCAGCCCTCGAGAAGCTCAAGCTCGCTGCGAAGGTCATCGAGAAGAGCGTCTCCGGTGTGGACGCAGGCATCGTCGCCGAGCAGACTCCCGCGCAAGGCAGCGTCGCCACCTCTCAAACGGTCGTCACGATCACCGTGAGCACAGGCGGTGCCTCGAACGAGCCACCGAAGGCCGAGTTCACGCTGCCGGCGACTGCCGCATCGGGTGAAAAGGTCGCTCTTGATGGAACCGCATCGACCGATGACGGCACGATAACCACTTGGTACTGGGAGTTCGGAGACGGCACGACAGCGAAGGGCTCGAAGGTCTCACATGCCTGGCCGAGCGCTGGAGCGTACGACGTCACGCTCTGGGTCACGGATGACAGCGGACAACAAGGGTCAGTGACCAAGACGATTCGCGTGAACTAGACGCCGCGGCCCGTGCGTGGATATCCCGAGCGCCTAGGTGACGCCTCGGAAGAAGTGGCCGGACGTCGTTGCGGACCGGGCGCTACCCTGCCTGTCGCGTCCCGCGAGCGCGTCGCGACAGGCCGAGATGACCTCGCGAACGGCCGCCTCGGCGGTGCGCGTGTTCTCCGTGTGCACGTCGAGCCGGAGCGCCGAAACGCCAGCCGCGAGCACCTCGTCCATTGCGCCGGTCAGGTCGAGCGGAACCGAGTTGTACAGGTGGCTGCGCCCACTGACGTCCGTGCGCACCGGGAACGTGTACCCCTTGCGATCCCGCAGCCCACGGTCCACCCTGCGGCGCGTGCACGAGCCGCACCTGCGGTCGCAGTCGCCCTCGGCCATCAGGACGCAGTGCTCGGTCACCATGACCTCCTGACGACCCCACACCCCGATGCCCACGGGAACGCCGGCGCCGGCGCACACCTCCGCGATCTGACGACCTGAGAGTTCCGGCGAGAGCCAGACGAGCGAAGCCCCCAACTCCACAAGCTGCTTGGTGGCGTAGGCGTTCATCGCGTTGAGTGACCAATGCGCCTCGACCTCAGCTCCTGACTTCGCGGCCAGGTGGAGTGCGCCGAGGTTGGCCGCCACGAACGGTCGCCCCTTCTCGGCGAAGCGCATCGCTGCGGCGACCTCTCGGTCGTGCAAGATCCTTGGCGCCAGCGGGACGATTCCTTGTGGCACCTTTCCCGCGACCAACTCGTGGGTCGGCACTTGGGCACGTGCGGCCCCGACACTGAGGCACGCCAGCGCGACGTCGAGCGAACTCGCCTCCACAACAATGTCGGGCGTTGCTGCTCTCTTGGCGGCGTGACCCGTTCTCGGTAGCACCGGATGCGACCGCTCGCGAGTCGACCATCCCGTGAGCACGGCGGCCTCGTACGCTCCGATCGCATCGCGGCGAACGCGGTGCAGCGAGGAGAATCCGACTCCCGCGCCTGGTGAGAGTTCGAGAGCGAAGTCCCCGATGCGGTACGGCGTCCCGCCGAGCCTTCCGACGTGCTCGATCACTTCCTCGGCGTTGACCGCCTTGGTGCGCGCGGGTTCCACAACCGCACCTTGCGCCGCCCCCGAACGGCCATCGGCGTCCTTGACCTCGATTCGGAGCGGCTGACCGACGAGCACGCTCGCCGAGAAGTCCAGCGGCATGGAAGCCTCTTCGGTTCGCTCGAACGTGCGGCGCGCGGCATCCGCAAGCGCGGCGTTGCGTACCCTGAACACGCGGTCACCGATAGCGACCGGACGCTCCGCCTCGAGCGTGACGCGCATTCCGGCGGGGCCGGCAGAGAGTCGGGCACCATCGTGCTCCAGCGGACCGGCCGGCTGGGCGAAGCGTCCTGAAGAGGTCCAGAACTCGAGGGTGTCGGCCGCATCGACCGCAGACTCGAGCGCCACGGTCACTCGGCCGGCGGCCGCATCGGTCACGCGGCCGACGAAGACCCCGCGGTTGTTCGGCCTCGCGTAACTCATCATGTCGTTGCCCCGCTCGCCGAGCAGGTACGACTCGGTGAACCCGCGGGAGAACGCCTCGGATAGCACGGCCAGCTCGCCGTCACGAACCGCAAACCCCTCGGGATCCGCGGCCGCTCGGTCCAGCGCGCCGCGATAGACGCCGGTCACAAGGGCGACGTACTCGGGGTTCTTCATGCGGCCCTCGATTTTGAGGGCCGCAACCTCAGACTCAACCAGCGTCGGCAGGACGGCTATCCCGGCGAGGTCTTTGGGCGAGAGCAGATGTGCCCCGGGCGTCCCAAGCACCTCACCGGTGGCGTCGACGAGCTCATACGCAAGGCGGCAAGGCTGCGCACACTGCCCCCGGTTGGCACTGCGCCTCCCAATCACCGAGGACATAAGGCATTGCCCGGAATAGCAGACGCAGAGCGCCCCATGCACGAACGACTCGATCTCGATACTGCTTCCGGACACCAGCTCCTCAATCTCACGAAGAGAGACCTCGCGGGCGAGCGTCACTCGCGACACACCTATGTGCGCGAGGGCCTCGGTTGTGGACAGGTTGTGGGTGTTGAGCTGTGTCGACGAATGAACGCGCACGTGCGGCAGCGCAGTGCGGATGCACCACAACAGCCCAAGGTCCTGGACGATGACCGCGTCGACTCCTGCGGCCCACGCCTCGTCCACGAGTTCAAGCGCCTGCACCATCTCCGCCGGCAGGACCACCACGTTCACCGTCAGATAGATACGGACGCCTCTGAGGTGCGCGAATCGGCAGACCTCGGGTAGTCCATCGAGCGTGAAGTTCTCCGCACTGCGGCGTGCGTTGAGCACGTCGACGCCGAGATAGACCGCGTCCGCACCGTTGGTCACGGCCGCCCGCAGAGCGTCGGGGCCGCCGGCTGGCGCAAGGAGTTCGGGTGCCCTCCGGGGGGTTGATGCCACTTCGCGGCTCCAGTGCGTGGGTGACGGGCAGATGACCGATTACGGCCGCGGGCACACGCAGGTGCCCCAATACGGCACAATGTACCACCAGATACCGAAGTGGAGGGTCATGTCCAGCAGACGAGCACGAATGCGCCGACGGCCGAAGACCACGGGAGCGACCATCGCCTTGCGCGTGGTGGCTGTCGTCACGGTCCTCGTACTCGTTGTCGGCCTTATCGGTGCGGCAGCCGCATTCGCCACCGTACAGAAGTGGCTTCAGAACCTGCCCGACTACAAGGCGAAGAACGCGTTCGAGGTCGCCCAGGCGACGCGGATCTACTCGGCTGACGGCAAACTTCTTGCCCGGCTGTACCTCGAGAACCGCGAGGTCGTTCCGATCACCAAGATCTCCCCGTACATGGTCAACGCTGCGGTCGCCGTCGAGGACGAGCGCTTCTACAAGCACCACGGCGTCGACCCGATCGGCCTGGTGCGAGCCGCAGTCAGGACCGCATCGGGCAATCGTCAAGGTGCGTCCACCATCACGCAGCAGTACATCCGCAACACCATCCTGCTCGATGAGCGCACCGACATCACATACGCCCGAAAGGTCCGCGAGGCGTATCTGGCTATCGAACTCGAGAAGCGCTATTCGAAGCGCGACATCCTCGAGATGTATCTCAACACGATCTACCTCGGTGAAGGCGCTTACGGCGCGCAGGCAGCCTCGCTCGAGTACTTCAACCGTCCCGCCAGCCAGCTGACGCTGCCTCAGGCGGCCCTGCTGGCCGGCCTCGCCCAGTCACCAAGCCGTCTGGACCCCTACAACAACCCCGAGGGTGCGGTAACGCGACGCAACGAAGTGCTCGGGCGGATGCTCGCGAACAACTACATCACTCAAGCCGAGCACGACGCCGCCGTTGCGACCAAGCTGAAGCTCGATCGCAACAAGAAGCCAAACGACGGCATCTACGCTGCACCGTACTTCGTGGCTCACGTCAAGAAGCTGCTGCAGGCGCAGTTCTCGCCAGCCGTCGTCTTCAAGGGTGGTCTCACGGTCTACACGACCCTCGACACCCGAATGCAGCAGTACGCCGAGGACGCGATCAAGACCAAGCTCAGCCGAGTCAAGGGCCCTGAAGCCGCGCTCGTCTCAATCGACCCGCGCAACGGCCACGTGAAGGCGTTGATCGGCGGACGGAACTACAAGAAGAGCAAGTTCAATCTGGCGACCCAAGGCTATCGTCAGCCGGGTTCCTCCTTCAAGACGTTCGTCCTCTTGGCGGCGCTCAATAAGGGCATGCCACCGTACTTCCAAATCGACTCGTCGTCGCCCGCGGCGATTCCGACCAAGCCGAAGCCCTGGATCGTCGACAACAGCGAGGGCGCAGGGCACGGCATGATGAGCCTGCAGTCCGCGACGACCGCGTCGGTGAACACCGTGTTCGCGCGCGTGGCGTGGGAGATCGGCATCAAGGATGTCGCGTCGATGGCCAGGCGCATGGGCATCAAGACCAAGATCCCGAACTACCCCTCGATCGCGCTGGGTGCGCGCAATGTCACGCCCTATGAGATGGCGGCCGCCTACGGCACGTTGGCTACCGAGGGTGTGAGGCGCGATCCCGTCTGCATCACGAAGGTCGTCGACCGGGATGACCGGACAATCTACGTGGCATCCAAGCACGGCAAGCGCGTCCTGAAAGCATCTGTCGCGAAAGCCGGCATCGACGTGCTCCGGGGCGTCATCAGCGGTGGCACGGCCACCCGAGCGCGTATTGGCAGGCCTGCAGCGGGCAAGACGGGCACAAGTCAGCTCAACCGCGATGTGTGGTTCGTTGGATTCACACCGCAACTCGTGACGTCGGTATGGGTCGGCTACCCCAAGGAACGCACGATCTACGTCGGCGGCTCACGAGCGTTCGGTGGCACGGTATGCGCCCCGATCTGGGCGGCTTACATGCGCAAGGCGTTGGCGGGGCAACCTGTCCTCGGCTTCCCGAGTCAACCGCGCCCCGCCTACAACGCATCGAAGTTCCACATACCCGTTAGCAGGCCACCGAGCGTCAAGGGACTCACCCTCGCCGCCGCCGGCAAGAAGCTCGACGGATACGGTTACACCGTGCGCTACGAGTATTCGAATCGACCCAAGGGCACCGTCATCGGGCAGTCGTCGAAGAACGGCAAGATCGTTCTGATCGTCTCCAAGGGTCCCAAGCCGGTGGCGCCGAAACCGCCACCCTCCGAGGAGCCGACCGGCTCGGGCGAGGGAACGGGAACACCGTAACCCGGCGACATGCAGCGGAATCAAAACGGGCCACCCCATCGGGTGGCCCGTTCGTCTACGCGCGGAAACGGCGGGACTAGCTCCGCTTGAAGCGCACCATGCCTGACGCGCAGTGGACTTCAACATCTCCAGCCGCTTCGATACGATCGAGCACCAGGTTCATGCCGAGCACGTCGCTTGAGATGTGCCCAGCCAACACGAGGTTGAGCTTGAGGTCCTCGGCGTGCTTGCGATGCTCCTCGGAGTAGTGCATCCCGACCAAGGTGCCCACGCCGGCCGCCGAAAGGCGGTCAAGCGCCTCCTTGGGCCCTTCGGTACCGCCGGTCATGTCGACAACGATCCGACCGGGGCGCGCCGAACCGCTCCCGACGACGATGGATGGTCCGTAGCCCTTGCGGGCTCCGTCCGCGTACTCGGGTATCGTCCGAATCGCCTTCACCAGCTCGGTGAGGGTGACCGGTGCGGCTTCGTCGATGAAGCTCTGGATGAACGTCTGGACCGAGTTGTCAGCAGGCGTGTGACACGAGAGTGACGCGAGCCCAAGCAGGCTGGCGGCATCAATCGCCCGGTAGTGGTTTTGCGGCGACACGCGACGCTTGATCTCCTCGGCACGCGTTGCGATCAGCGCGTCGCCCGCGGCAATCGAGACGCCCTGCTGCGCCCAGAGGTCCGCCTGCATGTACATGACCTCGTGCAGGTTCGCGTAGCCGGGGCCCTCCGGGTGATGGGCGAACACGAGGTCGATCGGCACGCCCTTCTCCCGAAGGCGATCGGCCAGCAGAACCTCGCCCACCTCCATGTCGATTCCGACCAGGAGTCCGCGAATCTCGTCATCGGGACTGCCCACGCAGATGCGGGTATCCGAGTAGGGATTGGTGAGCTTCTCCGCGTCGTAGAACTCAACGTCGTCGGCGTCGAGCTTGTCGTAGTCGACGCGGTAGGCTGCCAACACCCGGTCGACTTCCGCGCGACCTCGCGGGTCGGCGGCGATGCCCGTCTCGATACAGGTTCGATAGATGTCTCCGAGCTTCACTCGGCGGCCTCCTTGATTCGACGTGGACTCCGCACGACCGGACCAATCCGAGCGCGGGAGACGAAAGTACTGCCCTCTACATACCACCGTAGGTCGCGTTCGTGACCTGCGGAGAGCCCGATTCGGCCGGAACAGGCGATCCGGTCGCGAGCGGGATGCTCGCCATCGTACACCGCCAGCCGCCCCTCGCCGAGCGCAGTGTCGTTGTCGGAGAGATCGACCCCGAGCGCGGCCGCGAGCTTACCGGGGCCATTGCATAGGTCTCGCACGGCCTTACCGCCGCGTCGAGTCGCCATCTCGTCGATGCCTAGCAGCGGCTCGAGAGCCCTGACGAGAACCGCGCCCGCCGTTCCGTTGGGCGCACACACCAGGTTGACCATGTGATGGTTGCCATAGGTGAAGTACACGTATGCCATACCCGGCGCACCGTACATAACCGCGTTGCGATTCGTGATGCCGTGAGTCGCCGCATGCGACCCCGCATCATCACTGCCGAGATACGCCTCGACCTCGACGATCACGCCGCCCGTCTCAACGCCGCCAGCCGTGCTGACGAGCCACGCACCGAGTAGATCGGGCGCCACGACATCGGGCGAGCGCTCGAAGAAGGATGCTGGCAGGCGCGCGCCGCGCGTCACTCTGCGACGCTCTCCCACCAGACGCGGTCAGCCGCGAGTGCATCGGCGGTCACGATCAGCTGAGCCGCGACCGGCCGGTTACCCGTGCCACCGTCGGTGTCTCGTCGAGCGACCACGCGCGCGATGTCGACGGCCTCGAGCACGTCGGGACCAAACTGGGGAGCGTGCGCCGCGAACTGCTCGGCGGTGAGGTCTTGCAGCGTGACGCCGTCTCGCTCGCACGCGAGCACCAGTCTACCCACGACCTCGTGGGCGTCACGGAAGGGCATGCCCGTGCCGACAAGATAGTCGGCCAGATCCGTCGCGGCCATGAAGCCGCCCTTGGCGCCGCGCGCCATCGCGTCAGAATTCACGGTGAGCGTATCGAGCATGCCCGTCATCGCATGCAAGGAGTCCGCAAGCGTGTCGAAGGCATCGAACGCCGGCTCTTTGTCCTCCTGCATGTCCTTGTTGTATGCGAGCGGCAGGCCCTTGAGGGTGACGAGCAGCGACTGCAGGTCGCCAAACACCCGTCCGGTCTTGCCGCGTACCAACTCGGCGAAGTCGGGGTTCTTCTTCTGCGGCATGATCGAAGAGCCGGTCGAGTACTCGTCATCCATGCGGATGAAGCCGAACTCCTCGCTCGACCACAAGATGAGCTCCTCGGCGAGACGCGAGAGGTGCATCTGGCAGACAGCACACGCGTAAGTCAGGTCGAGCAGGAAGTCGCGGTCCGAGACGGCGTCCATCGAGTTGACGCTCATCGCGGCGAACCCGAGACGAGCCGCGACGTAGTCGCGGTCGAGCGGGTAGGTGGTGCCAGCGAGGGCCGCGCTGCCCAGCGGCAAGACGTCTGCGGCCTCGTATGCATGGCGCAGACGCGTGAAGTCTCGCGCGAGCATCTGCGCGTACGCGAGCATGTGGTGACTGAAGAGCACCGGCTGAGCCTTTTGCAGGTGCGTGTAACCGGGCATGACCACGCCCATGTTGCCCTGGGCGATCTCGATGAGTGCGAGGCGTGCATCGATGACCGCCTCCGCGAGCTTGGCCGCCATTGACTTGGCGAAGAGCCGGGTATCGGTGGCGACCTGGTCGTTACGACTGCGGCCGGTGTGCAGACGCGCGCCTGCCGAGCCGATGCGCTCGGTGAGCACCCGCTCGATGGCCATGTGGACGTCCTCGTCCTCGATGCGCCACTCGAACTCGCCGTCGCGGATCTCCTGAAAGATCGCCGAGAGGCCCGATTCGATCGCGTCGGCGTCCTCGGCGGCAATCACGCCCTGCTGCGCGAGCATGCGTGCGTGCGCGATGGAGCCGCGGATGTCCTCGGCCCACATACGCTGGTCGATCGGCAGCGACGCACCGAACTCCTGCAGGAAGCGGCCGGGGGTCTTCTCGAACCGGCCGCCCCAGGGTGTCTTGGCGTCGCTCATGCGGCTAGACCTCGCCTTCCTTGCCGACCTTGCGGCGCTGGCGCGCCCACACCTTCACGGGCAAGCCATGCAGGTCGATGAAGCCCTTCGCGGCCTTGTGGTCGAACGTGTCCGCCTCGTCGTAGGTCGCAAGGTTGTAGTCGTAGAGGGAGTACTCGCTGCGACGCCCGACGGTGACGCAACTGCCTTTGTAGAAGCGCAGGCGCACGTCGCCGGTAACGAGCTGCTGTGTGGAGTCGATGAAGCCGTCAAGGGCCTCCTTGAGTGGCGAGAACCACATGCCGTTGTAGACGAGGTCGGACCACTTCTGCTCGACGCCGAGCTTGTAGTGCAGCACCTCGCGCTCCAGACACAGATCCTCGAGCGCCTTATGGGCGGTGATGAGCGCAAGCGCACCCGGCACCTCGTAGATCTCACGCGACTTCACGCCGATAAGGCGGTTCTCGATCATGTCTATACGACCGAAGCCATGACGACCGGCGATGTCGTTCATCTTCACAATGATGTCGTGGAAGCTCATCAGCTCGCCGTCGTAGGCGACCGGCAGCCCTTGGTCGAACGAGATGATCGCGTACTCCGGCTCATCGCCGCACTTATCGGTGCGCGCATCGTTGGTGAGCGTATAGATGTCCGCAGGCGGCTCGACCCACGGGTCCTCGAGAACGCCGCACTCGATGGCACGACCCCAGAGATTGTCATCGATGGAGTAGGGGTTGTCCTTAGTGGTTGGCACCGGGATACCGCGCTCCTCGGCCCACTCCATCTCCTGCTCACGGGTCTTGAGCTCCCACACGCGTACCGGCGCGAGCACCTCGAGGTCCGGATCGAGTGAGGCGATACCGACCTCGAAGCGGACCTGGTCGTTGCCCTTACCGGTGCAGCCGTGCGCGATGTACTTCGCCTGGTGGCGGTGCGCCTCCTCGACGAGGTGCTTGACGATGATGGGGCGGCTCATCGCGCTGACCAGCGGGTACTTGTTCTCGTAGAGTGCGTTGGCCTTAAGCGCCTTTGCCAGGAACTCCTCGACGTACTCTTCACGGACGTCCTTCACGATTGACTCGATCGCACCGATGCCGATCGCCTTCTGTCGCACGAACTCGAGGTCCTGGCGCTCCTGCCCGACGTCCATTGCCAGAGCGATGACGTCCAGGTCGTGGTTCTCCTGAAGCCAGCGAATGGCGACCGACGTGTCCAAGCCACCAGAATATGCGAGTACGACTTTCTCCCGAGCCATGTAAGTGCTTCCTCTCGCTAGTCGAGCTTGCCATGCTGAGCGCGCGAGCGCTCGGCTGCTGTCACCGGGTGGACCGAGCGCTCCGGGGCGACGCCTCGGAACTTGTCGAGCGTATCAACGAGTAGCGCGGCCTCGGCCTCGCCCGTCGTGATGATGAGGATCGTGTCATCGCCAGCCACCGAGCCGAGGATCCCGATCATCTCGGCGGCGTCGAGTGCAGCGGCGACACCGGGTGCTGTACCTGAGGACGCCTTGACCAGCACGAGCTTCTCGCTGCGCTTCACGTCGAAGACTAGGTCGGAGACCATGCGCTGCAGGTGCAGGTCCTCGGCGAGCACGTAGACGCCCTCAGGGAGCTTCTTGAGTCCCATCTCGGTGATGTCACGCGAGACGGTCGCCTGCGTGCACACGTAGCCCTGCGCCTTGAGCAGGTCGACGAGCGTGCGCTGCGTCTTGACCCGCTCGTTGCGCACGATGCGCCGTATCGCGTCTTGTCGTTCGAGTCGCTTCCTCATGGTGCGGTCCCCATCCCTCGCCGGTATCTGACCGTCGCTAGCCGAGAATCAGCGACAGCAGCGCCTTTTGCGCGTGCAGCCTGTTCTCGGCCTCGTCGAACACCACCGAGTAGGGCGCGTCGATGACCTCGTCGACGACCTCCTCACCGCGGTGGGCGGGCAGGCAGTGCATGAAGATGGCGCCGTCGGCAGCGTGCGCCATGAGTGCGGTATCGACCCGGAAGGGCTCGAAGGCGCCGAGCCGAGCGTCGTGCTCGTCCTCCTGGCCCATCGAGGCCCAGGTGTCGGTGATGACGACCTGTGCACCGTCGACTCCGGCCACCGGATCGGTGTGCAGCTCGATGGTCGCGCCCGTCTCGGCGGCGATCGACCTCGCCTGCTCGACGACGTCGGGCAGCGGCTGGAAGCCATCCGGGCACGCGATGCTGACACTCATGCCCGCAAGCGCCCCGCCGAGCAGGTACGTGTGTGCCATGTTGTTGCCATCGCCCACGTACGCCATGCGTACGCCCTCGAGCTTGCCGAGGTGCTCGTCGATAGTGAGCAGATCGGCAAGGCCCTGACATGGGTGGTGCTCGTCGGTGAGCGCATTGATGACCGGCACCGAGGCGACCTCGGCAATCTCCTCGACCATCGACTGGGCGAAGGTGCGAATGACGATGGCCTCGCAGTACCGCTCAAGCACCTTGGTGGTGTCGTGGATGGTCTCACCACGCGAGAACGCACCGTCGGTTCCGCTCATGACGACGGGGTGTGCACCGAGGCGCGTGCACGCCAGCTCGAACGAGACGCGCGTGCGCATCGACGGCTTCTGGAAGATCAGCGCCACGGCCTTGCCCGAAAGCGGTGTACTCGTCTCCTCGCGGGCCCACGAGCGCTTCTGCTCGTGCGCCGTCTTGAGGACGCTTGCGAGTTCGGTGGGGGTGATGTCGGAAAGCGACAGGAAATCGCGGCCCTTAAGAGTGTGCATCAGCCTCGCTCGATTCCCCGAGAATGTCGGATAGGGTGCAGCAAAGTGTATCAATCTCCGCCTTTCCGCACACGAGCGGCGGCAAGAAACGCAAAATATCCGTTCCTATGGCGTTGATGACGATCCCCCGTTCGAGCGCAGTCGCACCCACCTGCTGTGCGATCGGGTTGCGCAGCGTGAGGCCGACCATGAGACCGGCACCGCGCACGTCAGTTATGGCCCTGGTTGCATCGGCGATCGACTGCAGGCGCTCTCGCAGATATGCGCCGCTCTGCGTGGCGTTGTCGCCAAGCTTCTCTGCGATGAGCGCCCCGACCGTGGCACGCCCGGCAGCGCAAATCGCGGGCCCGCCGCCGAAGGTGGAGCCGTGGTCACCTGGCGCGAGAGTCGCTGCCACCTCATCGCGCGCGACGATACCGCCAATCGGCAGCCCGTTCGCGAGCGCCTTGGCGACGGTGATGACGTCGGGCACCACCCCGCTGGCCTGATGCGCGAACGCCGGACCCGTGCGGAAGAAACCCGTCTGAATCTCGTCGATGACGAGCAGGCAGCCATGTGCGTCGCAGATGCTGCGTGCGCCACGCAGGTACTCGTCGGAGAGCGGCCAGACGCCGCCTTCGCCTTGCACGACCTCGAGCATGACCGCGGCGACGGTGTCGTCGACCGCGGCTGCAAGCGCCACGAGGTCGTTTGCAGGCACGTGCACGAAGCCCTCGGGCATCGGCGCGAACGCCTCCTGCTTGCTCGCTTGTCCGGTCGCTGCAAGCGCGGCCAACGTGCGACCGTGGAAACTGCGATCGAGTGAGACCACCTTGAATGCGCCCGGCTTGCGCACGCCCGCCCACCTGCGGGCGAGCTTGATGGCTCCCTCGACCGCCTCGGCCCCGGAGTTGGAGAAGAAGACGCGCCATCCACCGCCAAGCAGACCGACGATGTCTGAGGCAAGCTCAGCGCGGTGCTCGACGTAGAACAGGTTGCTCACGTGTACCAGCTTGCTGGCCTGGTCACACAGCGCAGCCGTGACCGCGGGATGAGCGTGGCCGAGATTGACCGCGCCGATGCCCGAGACGAAATCGAGGTACTCACGACCCTCGTCGTCGTACAGGCGCATGCCTTCGCCGCGCACGAACATCACGGGCTTGCGCGCATAGGTCTGCATGACGACTTCGGCGTCGAGCGCCTTGGCGGCATCGAAGCTCCCACCCATCTATGCCTCCTCGCCGTCGGCAGCGATCATCGTGCCGACGCCCTCGTCGGTATAGACCTCGAGCAGCAGTGCGTGCGGCACGGTCCCGTTGAGGATGTGAGCGCGTCGCACTCCCGAGCGAAGCGCGTGGACGCACGCCGCAACCTTGGGCACCATGCCACCTTCGAGAATGTCCGAGGCGATCATCTCCTCGGCTTCGTCGGGCGTGAGAGCGCTGATGAGCGACTCCTTGTCCGAGAAGTCGGCGTACAGACCATCGACGTCGGTGAGGAAGATAACCTTGTCGGCCTCGAGAGATTCGGCCAGCTTGGCCGCGACGAGATCGGCATTGACGTTGAAGCTACCCCCGTCCTCCCCTGCCGCGACTGTCGCGACGACCGGGATGAAGCCATCCTCGATGAGATTGTCGATCACGGTCGTGTCGATCTGAGTGACTTCGCCTACCCTCCCGAGCCGCGGGTCGCGTTGGCGCGCGCGCACGAGATTTCCGTCGTCGCCCGAAACGCCGACCGCAAGGCGGCCGTGAGCGTTTATCTCGGCGACGAGCTCGGGGTTCACCTTCCCGACGAGGACCATCTTGACGACTTCCATCGCCTCATCGGTCGTGACCCGCAAGCCGTCGTAGAACTCGACGGGGAGATCGAGGCGGTTCATGTAGTGCGTGATCTCGGGGCCGCCGCCGTGGACGATGACCGGGTTGATGCCCACGAGCTTCATGAGCACGATGTCACTCGCAACATGCTCGCGAAGCGCCGGGTCGGTCATGGCCGCGCCGCCGTACTTGATGACGACGGTCTTGCCATACATGAGCTTGATGTAGGGCAGCGCCTCGGTGAGCGTCGCCGCCTTGGCGAGCAGGTCCTTCATGTCGTGTCCTCCCATTTTGGCGCTCATGACCGGTACTCCCCGTTGATTCGCACGTACTCGTAGGTGAGGTCGCACGTCCACACCGTCGCGGCGCCCTGGCCAAGGTGCAGGTCGACACGCACCTCGACCTCGGGCTGCTTGAGCGCATCGAGTGCGGCGTCCTCGTCGAAGCCGAGTGCTGCTCCCGCGCGGCACACGGCAATGCCGGCGAAGTCAATGTCGAATGCGCGCGCGTCGACCTTCGCTCCCGAGCGGCCCAGCGCGGCCGCGACTCTCCCCCAGTTGGCGTCGTTGCCGAACAGCGCGGTCTTGACGAGCGGCGAGTTGGCAATCGAGAAGGCCGCCTGTTCGGCGTCTCCCTCGGTTGCGGCACCCTGCACCGTCACGGTCACGAGCTTGGTCGCGCCCTCACCGTCGCGCGCGATCATCCGAGCAAGCTCGCCCGCGACCGCGTGAACGGCTTCCTGCACGATCGCGAACTCAGCGTCGTCGACGTCGATGGGGTCACCGCCGGCTTCGCCTGAGGCCAAGAGCACACACATGTCGTTGGTCGAGGTGTCCATGTCGACAGTGACCCGGTTGAAGGTCAGCCCAACCGCGTGGCGCAGCGCTGCGTCGCATGCCGCACTCGTGAGCGGCGCGTCGGTGGTGATGACCGACAGCATGGTCGCCATGTTGGGAGCGATCATGCCACTCCCTTTCGCCATGCCGCCAACGATCACGCGCCTGCCCGCGACCTCGACTGTGACGGCGGTCTGCTTTGCGAAGGTATCGGTGGTCATGATCGCGGTCGCCGCCGCATCGCCCGATCGACTGTCGAGTGAATCAACCGCCTCGGGCACCGCCGCAAGCAGCGTGTCGACCGGAAGCGGCACCCCGATCACACCCGTTGACGAGACGATGACCTCACCCGGCTCGCACGCGAGCGCAGCAGCGACGGCACGCGCCGTTGTGATGGCGTCGTCGACACCCTGCTCGCCGGTGCACGCATTCGCGTTGCCGGCGTTGATGATGACCGCGCGTGCCCGTCCCTGTGCGATGTGGCGGCGTGATACGACGACCGGGGCGGCGGCTACGAGGTTGGTGGTGAATACTGCTGCGGCAGGCACTGCGGACTCTGCAGCGACGAGCGCGAGATCGCGCTTACCCGCCGACTTCAGTCCGGCGGCGACGCCTGATGCCATGAAGCCGAGCGGGGCCACAACGCCGCCGTCGGCGTAGGCGAAACCGGGGATATCGGGATACTCGTTCATTGTCACTCCGAAGGGGTCAGGGATGCGGGGGCCGCGCTGCCGGTTGCGAACAGCCACGCCGAGAGCGCGGCTAGACGACGGGCCCGGGTCGCTCGAACCCTTCCGTCTCCGGATATCCGAGAACCGCGTTGGCGCACTGCACTGCCTGACCGGCAGCGCCTTTGCCGAGATTGTCGATCGCACACGCTGCGATGAGCGTGTTGGTGCGTTCGTCGACCGCAACGCCGACCGCCGCCCGGTTGGTACCGCGGACCTCGGCCGTCGAGGGCATGGTGCCGGCCGCATGCATGTGCACGAACGGCTCGGCGGCGTAGCGAGCCGCGTAGAGCGCAACGGCGTCAGAGGTACTGAAGCCGGGGGCGACGTCGATGTACACGGTCGAGAGCAGCCCGCGTGACATCGGGACGAGGTGAGGCGTGAAGACGGCGGAGAGTGCGCGCCCGGCGGCCTGGCTGAGCGCCTGTTCGATCTCGGGAGTGTGCCTGTGCGATGCGACCTTGTACGGAGCCAGCGACTCGTTGACTGCAACGTAGTGCGTGCCGGCACTCGCCGAGCGGCCCGCGCCGGACACGCCGGACTTGGCATCCACGATCAGCTTTGAGCCGGCGACAGGCGCCGATTCGAGCGCGGGAAGCGCCGCTAACGTGGTGGCAGTGGGATAACAACCCGGGCACGCGACCAGGCGGGCGCCCGCGAGTGCGGTGCGATCGAGCTCGGGCAGTCCGAAGACCGCCTCAGCCAGCAGCTCGACCGACGTGTGCTGAGCGCCGTACCACTCTTCGTAGACCGCAGCGTCCCTGAGGCGGTAGTCCGCAGACATATCGACGACGGTCACGCCTGCCTCGATCAGCGCAGGCACGAGCGCGAGCGCAGCGGTATGCGGAACAGCCAAGAACGCCAGCGAAGCCGCTTGAGCGATCGCAGCCGGGTCGGGCACTGAGAACTCCAGCTCGGTCGCACCGGCTAGCGACGGATACACCGCTGCAATCGGCTTGCCCTCATCGGCGGCGGAGGTGGCCAGCGTCAGGCGCAGCCGCGGATGCCCGAGAACGAGACGGACTGCCTCGATTCCCGCGTAACCGGCCGCACCTATGACCGCAACATCAACCATGACGCCTCCCGCCGTGTGGCTTGAGAGCGCAGTCTATACGCTAGAACGCATAGAAGTCAAATGCTATGCGTTCGAATTGCGTAGATTCGTCGTTTGCAACTGTTGTTCTGTATCACAACTGCTCTTGATGCATGAATCGCGCATCAGCCCCGCAGCTCGCCCCCCACGGCACCGCATACCTTGCGCAGGAGGCGATCGTGGATCGACTCGACCTCCTCGGCGGTCAGCGTTCTGTCAGCGGCTCGGTACGCAAGCGCGAACGCCATCGACTTGTGACCGTCGGGCACGCCCTTGCCGCGGTACACGTCGAACAGGCGCACCGATGCGAGGAGCTTGCCTCCCGCCGACACGATCGACTGCTCGATGCGCTCCGCGCTCACGTCCTCGGGAACGACGATCGCGACGTCGAGCTCGACGGCTGGGAAGCGCGGAACGTCGATAAACGGCTTGGCATCGACGGCCGCCCGCACAAGCGGCGCGAGCGTCAGCTCGAAGGCGGTCACCGGCGCAGCGACCTCAAACGCATCGGCAACGAGCGGGTGCACCTCTCCGAGCCAGCCGACCACTTCGCCGCCGACGAGGACCTCAGCGGCCCGACCTGGCTGCAGGAAGGGCAACTCGGCGCCGCGAACCTTGAACCGCTTGAGGCCAAGGTCTGCGGCGAGCGCCTCGATGATGCCTTTACCGTCGAAGAAGCCGAGTGGCTCAGCAGCCTCGTTCCAAGCCGGCCGATGCCACGCGCCCGCGATGACGCCCGCTACCACCGATCGCTCCTTGGGCTGCTTGCGCCCCGGCGCCATGCGAAACGTGCTGCCGATCTCATACAGGTGAACGTCCTCGACGCCTCGACGTTGGTTGTACGAGACGCTGCGCAGCAGTCCCGGAAGCACGCTGCGTCGCAGAACGGACTGCTCGGCGGACATGGGGTTATGCAGCTCGCAGTAGACCTCACCCTCCTCGAGTGAGTCGCGAAGCCGTTCGGTGTCAGCGGGGTCGGCGAACGAGTACGTCATCGTCTCATTGAGGCCGCTGGCACGCAGGGTCGCGCCGATACGCTCACGCCAGCGCTGATCGCGGGTGAGCTCACCGAGGCGCCCCGCGCCGGTCGGGAGTGTGACCGGGACCCGCTCCATACCGTGGATGCGCAAGACCTCTTCGACGAGGTCGATCTCGCGCTCGAGATCGGGACGGTAGGTGGGGACGCTCACCGACAGATCGTCGCCCGATCCAGACACCGTGCACCCGAGGCGCGTAAGGATCGCCGAGGCTTCGGTTGCGGCTATCTCTGTGCCGAGAAGCGCGTTGAGGCGCGATATGCGCAGCGTGAGTTCGCGTTCGCTGGCCGGTGCTGGGTAGGTGTCGATGACGCCGGGAGCGACCTCGCCTCCGCACAGCTCGGCCATCAGCGCGGCTGCGCGGTCGAGAGCCGCGACGCAGCCGGCACGGTCTACGGCCTTCTCGAAGCGCGAGGACGCCTCCGAGAACAGCCCGAGCCGGCGGCTCGTGCGCGAGATCGATCCGGGGTTGAAGCACGCGGATTCGAGCAACACGTTGACGGTGCCGTCGTGGACTTCCGTCGTGGCGCCGCCCATGACTCCCGCGAGCGCCACCGGGCCGGTGGGGTCGGTGATAAGCAGCGTGTCAGCGGTGAGCACGCGGTCGTGGTCATCGAGGGTTGTGAGCCGCTCGCCATCGGTCGCAGTCCTCACGCCGATTGCTATGCGGCCGCTCGCATCACTGCCAAGCAGGTCGGCGTCGAACGCGTGCAACGGCTGCCCGAGCTCGAACATGATGTAGTTGGTGATGTCGACGATGTTGGAGATGGAGCGCGTACCGCTCGCAGTCACGCGCTCGGCGAGCCACGCCGGCGAGGGGCCGATCTTCACGTTGCGGATGAGGCGGGCGGTATAGCGCGGGCACATCTCGGGGTCGTCGATCGTGACGACCACCGATTCGGCCACTGGCGCACCCGACTCCGTCGGAGTCGATGCCGGCGTGCTCGCAATGCGATCGAACACGGCGCCGACCTCGCGAGCCACGCCCACCACCGACAAGCAGTCGGGGCGATTGGGCGTGATCTCGAGCTCAAGGATGGTATCGGACAGTCCCGCATACTCGGCGAAGGGCATACCGACGGGCGCGTCGGCAGGCAGGATCATCAGGCCGTCGTGGTCCTCGCCAAGGTCAAGTTCGCGGGCCGAGCAGTTCATACCGCGAGACTCGACGCCGCGCAGCTTGGCCTTCTTGATGGCCATGCCGTTGGGCAGAACGGCGCCCACGGTTGCGACGGGTACCTTGTCGCCCGCGTTGAAGTTCTGGGCGCCGCAGACGATCTGCAACGGCTCATCGGCTCCGACATCGACCGTGGTCACCCACAGGCGGTCTGCCTCGGGATGCTGCTCTTTGGCGACGATAAGCCCTACGAAGACGCCGTCGAGCGAAGCGCCGGCGTTCTTGGCGGACTCCACGGCGGTGCCGGTCAGGTCGAGCCGGTCGACGAGTTCTGTCACCGGGACGGGAACGTCCACCAGTTCCTTGAGCCACTTGAGAGAAACGAGCATCTTCGCGTCCTGCCGCGGAGTGGAGTGTCTAGAACTGCCTCAGGAAGCGCATATCACCCTCGAGCAGCATGCGCAGATCGGGCACGTTGTACTTCAGAGCGGCGATGCGCTCGACGCCGAGGCCGAACGCGAAGCCGCTGTAGCGCTCGGGATCGATGCCCGCGTAACCGAACACATTCGGGTCGACCATGCCGCAGCCGAGAATCTCAAGCCAGCCCGTGCCCTTGCAGAACCGACAGCCTTCGCCACCGCAGATACCGCAGCTCACGTCGACCTCAGCGCTGGGCTCCGTGAACGGGAAGAAGTGGGGACGGAAGCGGGTCTTGCGGTCGGGACCGAAGATGGCCTTGCACACGTGATCGAGCGTGCCCTTCAAATCGCCAAAGGTGATGTTTTCGTCGACGACAAGGCCCTCGATCTGGGTGAACTGCGGGAGGTGGCTCGGGTCCGCGACGTCGCGCCGATAGACCTTGCCCGGCGCGAGCACGTAGATGGGCGGCTCCTGGCTCTCCATCACACGCATCTGGACCGGGCTGGTATGCGTGCGCAGCAGAACGTCGCTCTCGCCCTCGACCGCCGCTTGCTCTCCCGAGAGGTCGCGAACGTAGAACGTGTCCTGCAGGCTGCGCGCCGGATGGTCGGGTGGCTGATTGAGCGCGGTGAAGTTGTAGTAGTCCAGTTCCACCTCGGGGCCCTCGGCGATGCGATAGCCCAGGCCGAGAAACACCTCCACGATCTCTGCCCGAATCTGCTCAATGAGGTGTCGGCGTCCGATGGGTCGCGCCCGGCCTGGAAGCGTCACATCGAGCGCGCCGGCGTCGATCTGCGCCTCGAGGGCGGCGGCGGCCAAAGCGCTGTGTCGCGCCTCGAGCGCCGACTCCAGCGCCACGCGCACTTCATTCGAGACCTTGCCGGCCGCCGGACGCTCCTCGGCTGAAAGCGTACCCAGCGATCGGAGGATGCCCGTGAGCGAACCCTTCTTGCCGAGAACCGAGACGCGCACGGACTCAAGGGCCGCGAGGTCCCCAGCCGCCGCGATCTGGGCAAGGCCCTCGTCTCGCAGGGTTATGAGCTGATCGGTGATGCTCATGGTCGAGTCGCACCTTCCATCGGACTAGACGAACAGAAAGAGGGAGCCGGTCTCCGCCCAGGACCCGTACTGCATCCAAGGACGGGAGCCGGCTCCCGCGGTACCACCTCGGTTGGCGGACGCGATTGCATCCACCCACTCGTTCGCGTCGCGTTTTCGCGCCTCGCGTGTAGCGGCCCCACATCCGCCCTGTCCCGATATCGGAGGATCCGACTTCCCTAGTTGCCCACGCGCACGGGCGTTCAGGTCGCGGCTGGTGGAGGGAACCGCGCTTCCGCCAACTGTACGGCCCCTTCCAGTCACAGAGGGCCCTTCCCTGGTCGGTCGGCACGTGTGAAACGCGTCGTCTCCGTCGTCGCCTAGCGTTGTTCTATTGAGCCGTCATGGTAGCGCACGAACCACTCCCCCGCCACCGTTGCAGCACCACCCCAAACGGCACGACGAGTACAACGGGACCTACGACCCCGGTTGCCGGTGTCGCACGGAAGTCCTCAACCGGATTGGCGTCACCCCGCGTTCGCACGGCACCGTCCGGGAATCGCTCGAGGACGCGATGCAGCACGAGACCATGCCGATCGGAGCGCAGCAGCGCTATCGAGCCCGAGACCACACTTGCCCTGCGGTCCACCACGGCCAGGTCGCCGGGAAGCAGCGCTGGGCTCATCGACCCCCCGGCGACCCGTACCGGAAGCCACAGTATCCGAGCCGCGAAGACGATTCCGAGCACCAACGCGACCAGCACCAGTGCTTGCAGGCCGCGAAGCAGGCCCGGTCTCACTCGTGCGCCTGCTCGGCGTCGACGTACAGCGACACCTTCGCGTAGTCCTCGGCCAAGGAGTTGCCCACAGACGCCGGAAGCCCAACCTCGAACCGCAGCTCACCCCGTGCGCCGGGAGAGAGCCTGAGCGGGAGCGTGCGAAGGGCCGCCAGATCGCCTGCGTACAGCGGCGTTCCACCGCAGGTGACAGTGCAGTCGAGCGCGTCGTAGAACTCCGTGATACCGGCCGACTTCTTCGCGGTGACGATGACATCGGACGCGATGGCGCCATCGTTGACGACGGCCATGGGACGCACTTCGGTCGTGCCCGGCGCGAGCGCCTCCACCGCGAGCGGAGACGAGGTGGGCAGGGTCGAAATGGCGACGGAGCCGGCACGGATCACGGAGTCAGGTACTTGCACCTGTGCGGTGAAGTAGGCACCAGCGGCGCCGACCGCCAGCGCAGTGGTCGCCCCGATTGCTGCGAACAGAGCTCGTTTGAACATGATTCCTCCTCGATTGGTCGTGTCGCCGAGGGGGAACGGCACGGGTCAGTAGTGGCGAACGACGGGCGCCTCGCCGTCCTGACACATCGTTGCCGACGAGACCAAACCGCGGCTAACCGGAATCCAAACCCGCGGGATCGGCGGCCCTGAATGCAACGGAGCCCCGCTGCGAATACGCAGCAGGGCTCCGATTGAGTTCTCTTTGTTGAAGACCTAGACGGCGGCCTTCGCAAGCTCGACGAGCTTGGCGAACGCGGCGGCGTCGTTGATAGCCATATCCGAGAGCACCTTGCGGTCGAGGGTGATACCGGCCTTCTTCAGGCCATTCATGAACACCGAGTACGAAACGCCATTGAGGCGGGCACCGGCGTTGATGCGGGTGATCCACAGGCGGCGGATCTCACGCTTCTTGTTGCGGCGGTCACGATATACGTACTGCAGCGAATGCTGAGTCTGCTCCTTGGCCGAGCGGTAACTACGGCTCTTATTGCCGTAGTAGCCCTTGGCACGAGACAGGACTGTGCGACGCTTCTTCTTTGCCGATACGGCGCGCTTCACGCGAGGCATGGATCAATCACTCCTTGAGGTCTTGTGGTCGAGGGGAATCGGGGGCGGTTCGGCCTAGCCGATGCCCAGACCCTTCTTGATGACATTGGCGTCGGCCGGCGATATGGCCGTCTCCTGGCGGAAACCGCGCTTACGCTTCGGCGACTTCTTCTCGAGGATGTGGCTCTTGAACGCCTTGCCGCGCATGATCTTGCCCGAGCCGGTGACGCGGAACCGCTTGGCGGTACCCTTGTGAGTCTTCATCTTCGGCATGTGCGCTGCCTCCTAGTCTTCGTTCTCGGCAGGCACGTCGCCTGCGGTCTCGTCGGTCGGGGTGTCGCTCTCCTTGACTTCCTTCTTCTTCACGGGAGCCAGGAGCATGTGCATGTTGCGTCCCTCGAGCTTGGGCTGGGTCTCGATGATGGCGTCCTCACCGAGCTCACCTGCCAGCTTCTCAAGGATGTTGAGACCAAGCTCCGGATGCGCCATCTCACGACCGCGGAACATGATCGTGACCTTGACCTTGGCATTTGCCGCCAAGAATCGCATGACGTGCTTCTTCTTGGTCTCGTAGTCGTGCTTGTCGATCTTCGGTCGGAACTTGATCTCTTTGATCTCGACCTTGGTCTGGTGCTTGCGTGCGAGCTTCTCCTTCTGGGTCTGCTCGTACTTGAACTTGCCGTAGTCCATGATTCGGCAGACCGGCGGATCAGCGAGCGGGGCGATCTCGACGAGATCGAAGTCCTGCTCGTCGGCGATGCGCTGCGCATCTGCGATGGCGAAGATGCCAAGCTGGCTGCCGTCGACGCCGATCAGTCGCACACGCGGCGTGCGGATGCGCTCGTTGATCCTAGGTTCCGTGCTGCTGCTGATAGGCAGCTCACCTCCGTCGTCGTCGGGTCCGTATCGGACGGACCCTGTGTAGTCCTGTGAAACAAGAAACTCCCGTGGCCTGATGGTTCGGCCGACGGGAGACACAACGCCGAGGAATCGATCGCCGGGCACAGGGCCCCGCCGAGTCACTCGTACGTTCGCATCGACCAGTCAGCTGCGCATCCGGCGCCGAAGGGTGGGGACCAGTCGCGCCCGGGTGGGCGGGGTCCCGCTTGTGAGCGGTATTCGATTAGCTCGCGAAGTATAGCCGCCCCCGCAGGGGCATGTCCAGCATCGGTTCGGCGAGCGCCGGAGCAGGCCCCAGATGATGCCGCCCAAACGAAACCGAGGGCCGCGAGTGCGACCCTCGGGTGTTCGTGTGAGGTACCGATGCTACAGCGCGTCAGACTTGCGCGACGAGATCGCCGCGAGCTCGGGCCGGCGGGACAGGGCCAGCTCGAACGCATCCTGCTCGCGTCGGGCCGCCCAGAACAGGCTTGCAGCGGTCAGCATCGGACCGATGAGCGCGAGTGTGACGAGCATCCACACACCGATCTCGAACTGATAGATGACTCCCCATGCCACGACGGCCAGCGAAGCAGCGGTCAGCATCGCTGCGGCAACACGCTCGTAGTACCAGCCGACGACCAGGGTCACGAGCACCGCGACGAGCGGGAAGAACGCTGCCAGCACCGCGTAGACGACGTCTACGCGACGGAACGTGTACATGCCAGCGAAGATCGCGATGGCCCAGAACGCCCCGCCTGCAATCACGAACGCGCGTGCAAAGCCGCGCTCGATGGAGACGCGCTCCATGTTTGGGGTCGCGGTGGCCGGCGAAGCGTCACGCGAGTCCTTGCGAGTCGAGACCGCGTCAAATGCGATAAGGCCGAGCACAGCGGGAACGCCGACGACGATAGCCGCCGCACCGACCAGTCCTCCGATGACCAGCACTGCTACGAGAATGAGCGACATCTTCGTCTCCTTCCACACACTCGGCGCGAGCCTCGCTCGCGTCAGTTCCGATAGGTGGAGTATCGACCCACGCACGACCGGGGTGGTTCGTGGGGGATTTCGGAAACGTTAGGGTTGTGTGTGCGGGGGATCACGCTAGGCGAGCGGCAAGTCGAACCCGAATGTGGTCCCCGTGCCCGGCGCGGACTCGACCGTAATGGTCGAGCCGTGGAACTCGACGATCTCCTTGGCTATCGCCAGCCCGAGTCCGGCTCCGCGGCCGCCGGCGCGCGCCTTGTCCGCCCGGTAGAACCGATCGAACACCTGCGAGATCTCATCGGCAGAGATGCCTGTGCCCTCGTCGGCGACCGCGAGTCGGACAGCTCCGCCGACAAGCTCCGCGCGCAGGTGTACCACCGACCCACTGGGCGAGTGCTTGAGCGCATTGTCCACGAAGCCGAGCAGGACCTGGACGATGCGATCACGGTCGGCGAGAACTTCAAGATCACCCTGCGCCTCCAGCGACAGCTTGACCCCGGCACGCTCGGCGAGGTTGCCCATGACGCCGCAGACGTCGCCGAACAGCGATGCGACCGGCACCGGCGACATCGCCGGCTCAAGGCTTCCGGCCTCGAGCTGCGCGAGCGTGAGCAGGTCTGCCACGAGTCGGCCGAGTCTGTCGACCTCGGCATGCATGGTCTGAATGAAGTCGTCGCGCACTTCGGGGTCGTCCTTGGCGCCGTCGGAGAGGAGCTCAAGAATGCCCTTGAGCGCTGCTATCGGCGTACGCATCTCGTGGCTGG
This sequence comes from Coriobacteriia bacterium, assembly GCA_013334745.1. Taxonomy (NCBI): domain Bacteria; kingdom Bacillati; phylum Actinomycetota; class Coriobacteriia; species Coriobacteriia bacterium. Next base: position 12,316 of record JAAXWY010000017.1, on the reverse strand, counting down.
CGTCGGCGACGAACCTGCGCTGGGCGTCCTCGACCCGCTGGCGCTCGGTGACGTCGGAGAGCAGCAGCACCGCTCCGTCCACCGACCCATCCGCATCGAGAAGCGGGGCGCCGTGCAGCAGCACCGTCAACTCCCCAAGACACACTGTCGCTGCCGCCCCCGCGCCGCCTAGGCTCGCATCGACGATCTCGAGCACCGCCGGATCATCGGTGAGTGCGGTGGCGGGTTCGCCAAGCGGACGGTCCGGCAAGCCGAGAAGCGCGACCGCTTCGGGGTTGATGACGCGCACCGTCCCCTCGGCGTTAAACGCGACCACGCCCTCGGCCATCGACTCGACGACCGCTGCGATCTCGCGCTCCCGCTCCTTGAGCGCCGAGAACGCCTCCCCGAGCTTCGCGGCCATCTGGTTGTAGGAGACCGCGAGGTCGTAGATCTCGTCGGGCGCAACTCCGGTGGGCAGGCGCTGCTCGAAGTCGCCCGCAGCGATGGCGACAGCCGCTTTCGACATCGCACGCACCCGACGGCTGATGAGCTCGGAGAACGTGAAGCCGAGCAGACCGGCGATGACGAGCGAGATCCAGAAGGTGATCCACAGCCGCGAACGCACTGCCCCGAGAATGGCCAGCGAACTGTCCACCGAACTCGCAGTGACCACGACACCCTCGCGTGCATCGGCAGGGCCTCGAATGACGCGCGAGGCGACCACCATTCCGCCCGGCTTGAGGTCCATCGTTGCGTACGGCGCCACATCCGCGAGTCCCGCGATCCTCGCGACGTCGAGCGCCTCGGGAGACGGGCTGGTGTCGTAGGAGGAGTCGAGCAGCAGTCCGCCCTTGTCATACACCCAGATGCCCGCGTCGTAGATGCTGCGGTACTCCGCCACGCTGGCTCGAATGCGGTCCAGACTCTCGACGGTGACGGGAAAGTCGGGTTCGAGCCGCTGCGCGAGCGAGGACGCGTTGCGCAGCTCGTTGGTCTTGCCCATCTCGGTGAGCGTGTTCTTCAGACCGACGGACAGTGACCCGGACAGGATGAGGATCGCAACGACGATGACGACGATGAACAGCTCGGTCTGCCAGAAGCGGAAGGATGCCCTGACGCGCTTGGCCACAGGGCCTACGACTCCCTCAGGCGGTAGCCGAACCCACGCACGGTGAGGATGTACTCGGGATTCTTGGGATCGACCTCGATCTTCTCGCGAATGTTGTGGATGTGGACGTCGATGGCCCGCTCATCCCCTACCGGCGACTCGTCCCACAGAGCGGTCAGGATCGCCTGCCGAGAGAATGCGGTGCCGGGATGACGAGCGAGATGCAGCAGGATGCCGTACTCGGAACTCGTCAGGTGAACCGCTTCTTCGCGCAGCTTCACCTGCCGTGAGAGTGTATCGACCTGCAACTCGCCCACGAGAATGCTGGCCTTCTCGTCCGGAGCGCTGCTTGCCCGGCGGAGTATGGCCTTGACCCTGCTCACGAGCTCGCGCGGCGAGAACGGCTTGGTCACGTAGTCGTCGGCACCGAACTCGAGCCCGAGAATCCGGTCGACCTCGTCCCCGCGCGCCGAGAGCATGATGATCGGAACGTTGGACTCGGCGCGAAGATCGCGAGCGATGTCGAGTCCTGACTTGCCAGGGAGCATGACGTCCAAGATGACGAGGTCGGGCTTGACTTGCGAGAAGATGAACTCCCCGCCGGCCGCGTCGCCCGCTGTATGAACCTCATAGCCGGCCTGAGAGAGCGCGTAGTCAACGACCTTGAGGATCGACTCCTCGTCATCGACGACCAGAATCCGTTCGACAGCCATGTCACTCCCCGATGGTTGCTCTCGTTCTCGTCTGAGAATACCTATACTCGGCCGCCTTGCCGAGGGCTCTACGGATGCGCCGCTCCCGTAGCCCGGAACGCAGTGCCCACGTGGCAGTACCCGCAGTCAGCAAGCTTGTCCCGATGACACTCCTCGCATACGCCCATCCCAGGCAGGATCTCGCGACCGTGCACGCCCTTGTGTACGGCACCGGCGTGGCACGTGGAGCACGGGATCCTCTGCTCTGATACGTGCAAGCGATGGTTGATTCGCAGATTGCCCGAGTTGGAGGCCTGTCGGTTCATCGAATGGCATCCCGTGCGCTCGCAGGACGCGACGTCGAGCGCGGCCGAACCCGATGAGTCGAGGGGACGCCCCGAAACCGACGCGGCGATCTCACGCCAGAAGCCAAGCTCGTAGACGACAAGTCCGGTGATTCCGGGCCTCGCATGACATGAGAGGCAAGTGGGTGCTGCCGCACGATGTGACGAGACGCTCCAACTCTCGTAATACTCGTCCATCTCGTGACACGAGTGGCACGCCTGAGGCGAGTACGTCAGCGCGACCGGGACTCCGAAGCCCACGAGCAGCGCGCCGATGAAGACCATCCAAAACCAGCGCCGGGGGCGAAGGGGGCGCTTCGGGCCGGGCACCGGCCCGCCGTAGTCGTGGTGATCGCCGTCGAACTCGTCGGTCACCTCGCCGGCCCCCTATTGGACAATCGTCAGCGCCGGATCGAAGTTGCTCTTCGGCACCTCTCCATGACATCGGACGCAGAATGCACCTTCATGACAGACCTCACAGTTGCGGCGCTTATCAACTGCCGCACGGTGCACGGTGCGCCAGCGCTTGCCATGCGACGCCGGACGGCGCTGGTGGCACTCCGCACACCAGTTCTCGGTCCACTTGTGGCATTCAGCGCAGTCGATCTGCTTCTGCTTCGATGCATGCACGACGAGCCAGTCGGCGGCTTTGTGACTCTCGGGGACACTCTTGTTCGTATGGCAGGCGGAGCACGCGTTCTTCGCCTTCACCCCATCGTGGCACTTCAGACACGTCTCCATGCGGGGCGTGTGCGTCCCTTCCGGGTTCTTCTCATGCACGAGGTAGTCGTGACACTGCACGCAGTTGAGCTTCAGCACCGAGACGTGTGCGCGATGAGGGATATTGAGATCTCCCGAGGGTGAGACCGTCCGCAGGTCGATGTGGCAGCTCTGACATGCGGCGTTCGTGGGGGTCTTGAACAGCGCCGGCTGCCGCGAAGGCATCACCAGCGAGAGGTAGAACTCCCCGAGCATCCGCGTTGTGTACACGCCCTGAGCGACGCGACCCGGAGGAACGTGACAGCTCTGGCAAGCGACCTGCGCGTGTACGGACTCCGTCCACGCGGTGTACTGCTTCGACATGCCACCATAGCGCTGCATGAACTGCGGGCGGGTCGCCACGTACGCGGGAACGATCGCGAGTGCCGTGACCAGTACGACCACGACAGCAACGCGCACGATCAGCTTGCGGCGCTCGGGCGTGACATTGCCGAGCCGCTCGCGCCAGCTGCGCTTCTGTGGGTTCTCGTCAGACACGTTCGGTCCTCCAAGTGAGCGTTCGCATGCGAATCATCAGTCGTGGCACTTCTTGCAGAACTTCTCGCCGCCGTGGCACACCAGGCAACCCTTACCGAGCTGCTTGGCCCGGAACTGGTGATCCTTCTTCCAGTTGCCCTTGTGCGAGGCCGGACGCTTCTTGTGACAGTCGGCGCAGAAGTCAGGCGTATAGGCGTGGCACTCTCCGCACTTCTCGGTCGCCGCCTGCTCACTGTGAATCTTCAGCCAGTCGGGCCGGGAGTGGGTTTCCGGGGTCTGCTTACGCGTGTGGCAGTCGGTGCACGTGTTCGACGCCTTGACTCCGTCATGGCATAGATCGAGACAGGTGCTCATCTCAGGTCGGTTGAAGCCCTGGTCGTTGGCCGAGTGCACGAGATCCTTGTGACAGACCACGCAGTTGACGTTGAGGACTTGGACGTGAGCCCTGTGTGGGATCAGCAGGTCCCCCGCCGGCGACACCTGCCGGAATCCGGTGTGGCACTTCTGACACGCGGTCTTGTCGGGAGGCGTAAGAAGGTTCGTCTCGTGCGGACCGAAGATCAGCTGCGCGTAGAAGTCGGGAATCGAGCGCGCGGCATACGTGGCAATACCCTTGACGCCCGGATTGACGTGGCACCCGATACAGCCGACACGCGCATGCGTCGAGGCCCTCCAGTTGTCCATGCGGACGTGCATGTCGGGATAGCGCTCGTAGTAGCCGGGCTGGAGCGTGGAGAAGATGGGCAGCCCGATGAGGACGACAAGCGCCAGCGGAATGCCGACCAGTAGGACGGTTCGCACCCACCGGCCGCGCTTGGCCTGCCCTTCTGACACGACGGGTTCGTCGAGGTTCGTGTCGGTCTCGCGCGCCACCTACCGCATCTCCTTGAACTGGTCGTGGCACTCGTTGCACCACGGCTCCTTGTGGCAGGTCAGGCAGCGCCGCTTGTCCTTCGCGAGGTCCTTGTGCTTTCCGAGCCACGACTCTTCGGGACCGTGGAATGCGGGACGCTTCGAGTGACAGTCCTGACACTCGCCCTCCGACACGTGGCACAGCAGGCACTTCGACTGATCCTGCAGCGCCATCGTGCCGTGCTGCGAGAGCCAGTCGGCCTTAACGTGCGCCTGCTCGATGGCCTTCAGGCCGCTCTGGATCGACATGTTCGCGAATTCGGGGCGCTTACCGGTGGTGTGACACATCCGGCACTGATCGGAGGTGTGACACGACTCCAGACAGCCGTTCGGGCCGGCCTCACGGACGGTCTCGGGGTGGATCTCCTTCCACGAGCCCTTGGCCTCCTGGAGGATGTGGTGGCAGTTCTTGCAGTCATCGGCCTGCTTGAATCCGACGTGACACTCGAACGACGCGCACACGGTGCTGAACGGCATCGACGTGTGCTTCTCCATGTACGCCTCTTCGTGCGCCGTCCACTTGTGGCACTTGACGCACTCCCTCGTTTCCTCGGAGACACGCAGGTGCGCAGGATGAGGGACCTTGGTCGTCTTCTTGGCGTCATCGCTCCAGTCCTCGAGATGGCACTCGAGACAGGCGTCGTTCTTCGGCGGGCCGATCTTGATGAATCGGGGATCCCGCGGCTTCTTCACGAGTCGGTAGTAGAACTCGCCGACGAGCGCGATCTGATGGACAACCACACCTCTGTCGTCGGAGTGGCACTGAGTGCACGACATTCCCTGGTGAACCGACGTCTGGAGCGCGTCGTAGTTTCGCTTGAGGCCGGGGTACCCGGAGAAGTACGTGGCACGCGCGGTGGCAACCACGGCGACCGCGATCGCTATGACGAGCACGGCAACCACCACGATGACCGCAATCGTCGCCGGCTTTGGGAGCTCGCCCAGGGGTGAAGCGGACTTCGGAGTCTCGTTGCTCACGCCGCCACCTCCGCCTCATCCAGCGACGCATGCCCGTGGCCGTGGTGGGCCTCGAGTTCCTCCTTGGGAACCTCGAGGGGCATGATCTTGACGCAGATCGTCACGAAGAGGATCCCGAACGCGAGTATCCCCAGTGCGATTCCGGTCTCGACCAAACTCGGGAAGTAGATCTTGGTCGGCTGACCCAGCGGCGTGAGCGAGAAACCCATGGCCATCAGCGAGTAGCGCTTCAGGAAGATGGCGATGATGTAGAGGATCGACGCGGTGATCTGAATCGCCGGCAGGTGCCTCAACTTGCGATTCGCGAGCAACCCGAACGCCGTGAATCCGAGGACGAAGATCGGCAGGAAGAACGGCGCATACCTGCCCGCGACGAACTCGATGAGACGACTCGTCTCGCCCGGAATGGCCGACGTCGGCCAAAACGTCCAGAGCACCTCAACGGAGAGCAGGAACAGGTCGATGATGATGACAGTCGCCAAGAGCGTGGCGAGGCTTCTGAACATGCTCGGCTTGAAGCGCACGTTCGTCACGCGCATGAAGATGTAGGCGAATATGAACAGCACTGCGATGCCGGACGCAGTGGCCGATGTCAGGAAGATCGGCACCATGACCGCCGAGTGCCACAGCTCCCGGGACTTGTTGAGCGCGAGCACGAACGCCGTCGTCGTGTGCAGATAGATGGCTGCCGGCAGCGCGATGAGAGTCATCGTGAACGCGAGCTTCTCCCCGCCGGTTCCGGTGAGCATGATCCACAGGTCGACGAAGCACAGCACCATATAGAGACCCGCTGCGGTGCCGGTGTAGACGAACGGCGCTGTCGGGTTTGGCGAGATCACCATGTTGAGCAGGCGAATCGGCTGCTCGAAGTCGCTGACGACGCCGAGCAACGCGAGCATTGTGAACACGCCGGCCTGGAGCACCGCGATTCGAGACAGCGGCCGGTACTGCTCGGCGCCGAAGAGATGGACGCTCGCGTAGACGACCAGGCCACCTGCGGCCAGCCCGACGTAGTACATGTAGTTGGTGAACCACAGTCCCCACGGACTTCCGTCACGCTGCGCCATGACGACGCCGCCCTGGGTGATGAACGCCCCCCAGGCCGCCACGCCGACGACCACGAATGTGCCGAGAAACGCGACCCAGAGCCAGAACCGCGGGCTTGCGCTGCGTAGCGCGCCGAGATCCCAGTCGATTCCGATGAACCGCTTCACGCCAGGCTTGTGTGCTGTCGTCTCAGTCACGTCGTATCACCCCACGTACCAGATGACCGGCTCGGAACCGAGCTCTTCTTTCAGGCGGAACGCGCGACGCGTCTTGAGAATGATCGAGACATCGCTATTGGGGTCGTTCAGGTCGCCGAATGTTCGCGCCCCGACCGGACAGGCCTCGGTGCAGGCGGTCGTCTGACCGTGTCGGGTGCGCTGGATGCAGAACGTGCACTTCTCGACGACCGCGGCCTTCTCCTCGAGCGGGACCTTCGGGTTGATCTCGTTCTTGGGAACCTCGGGCTCGACCCAGTTGAAATGCCTCGCGTAGTACGGGCACGTGATCATGCAGTTGCGACATGCGATGCACTTGTCGTAGTCGATAACCACGATTCCGTCGGGCTCGCGCCAGGTCGCCTTGACCGGGCAGCCGTACACGCATGTGGGCTTGGCGCAGTGCATGCACTGAACCGGGAGGTACCATTTGTCGGCCCGGCCGCCCTCGGTGTAGTTCGCATTCGCGGTCTCGAGGTTGATCTCACCCGGTTCCATCTCAAGGAGCTGGATGTAGGTGAAGCCGGATGTCCGGCCGATGTTGTTCTCCTTGACGCACGCGTAGGCACACTTGCGGCACCCGACGCACGCCTTGACGTCGATGACCATCGCCCACTTCTGATCCCCGGCCGGATCGGCGTACTTGACCGGCTTGCCGGGGTAGTTGACGGGCTTGTCGTTCTCGATGATCTCAGCGAGCGGGTTCTCCTCGCCACCGGGGGCCCCCGATCCGGACTCGGCGGCCTCAGACTCGTTGCCGGCGCTCGGCGCAGCGGTGATGAGCGCGGGAATGACTCCTGCGGCAGTCACACCTGCGGCAAACCCGAGCCCCTGAAGGAAGCGCCGACGCGAAACCGTCGTGGAAGGCGCATCCGGGTGCTCCTCGAGATCCGCGGCCTGCTTCAGCGCGCGGTCTTTGTCCTGGCTCATCGCTGCCACCTTCCGTACAACAGGGTACCCGCGAGTGCGGCGCCGACGATCGCGCCGATGACTGCCACTCCCGTGTACCACCAAGGGGTCGCCACAGCGGGATCGGGTGCGGGGCCGGCGAGAGGCATGAACGGCATGCGTCCCGCGAGTGCCCTGAACTGAAAACCACTCCCCACGAACGGAAGCAGCGGGCCGGCGTAGATCATCTGCGGCGTGTGCGGGTCGTGGCAGCCGGCAGCGACACAACTCTCCTTGTGCTTGCCGTGGGTGCCGGCCACGAACTCCTTGTACTTGGCGGAGTGGCACCGGTAACAGACCTGGGCGACGTCGCCCTTGATGTCGATGAGTGAACCGTTCGCGAGCTTGAGCTTGGCGGGGTCCTTGGCAGGATCGTCGTGGCACGCGAGACATGCCGCGTCGCCCACGCCGAGCTTGTCGTGACCCTCGAGCACGATCTCGTGACCCTTGAAGTCGTTGGGCAGCTTCTTGCCCGAACCCTCCGTCACGGGGTGACAGCTCGAGCACGGGTAGAAGAGGAGTTCGCCGCTTGAGGCCTGACCCGCGAACGCGGTCGCGGTGATCGCCAGCAGACAGACCGCGAGAGCCGACAACACGATCAGCCCCCGCCTCATCAGCCTATCGAACACGGTCGCATTTATGGCTCACACCACCTTACGACGACGCCGGACACAGTGACCCTAGCGAGACTATCAATCTGCGGCACCAGAGGCAGATTCGCAGGTGATTGCCGTATTGTTAGGATTGTGTGAACGCCGCGGGCGAGCGGCCCGATAGCCCCGCGAACGGCGGCATCCGACCTACAGGTCGAGTGGTCCGGATCCCCCGCGGGCCCTATGGCAGTCGACGCAGTACGACCCCTTGTGGCACTGCATGCAAAACGCCGAGCCGGTCTTGCGCACCATGTTGAAGTGCACGCCGACCCACGGACCCGACTTGTCGTCGTATCCCTTGTGGTGGCACATGGTGCACAGGTTCGTCTCCCCCACGTGGCACTGCTCGCACACCTTGCGGTCGCGTGACGCTGTCTCCGCGTGCAGGTTCTCGCCCTGCACCCAGTCACCGGGGTGCGGCATCTTCAGTCCGTGACAGGCGTCGCAGAACGGCTGACGGTGGCACATGACGCACTGCCGCTTGTCGCCGAGATAGACGTTGCCGTGGCGCTTGAGCCACTCGCCTTGTTTGTGTGAATCGGGGTGCAGGTCGAGCCCTTTGAGGTGGCACACGTCGCAGCGGCCGGGCGCTTTGGCGCCTGCGTCAAGACTGTGACAGTTGAAGCAGCGCTCCATCATCAGCGTGTCGCGATCGCCGCTCGGTAGCGGGTGCGCCGTCCACAGATGGCACGATGTGCACGACTTGTTGCGCTCGGCGTGCTTCGCATGCTGCACCTGGACGCCGAAGCGCGAGGTTCCGGTCCGCTCGGGGTCGTGACAGCGAAGGCAGTTCTCGTCGGGAACGATCGTCGACGTCGTGGTCGCAATCGCTCCCACCGAGCTCTCCCAGCTCCCCGTGAAGTGGCTGCCCACATCACGAGCGAGCAGAGCGCCTCGATCGACGAGCGATACCGGGAGCAGATACCACGGCCTCGCGGGTGCGTGGCATGAGAAACACCGCACCTCCGAGTGGCCCGACACCTGCCACGCCGAGACCATCGCCTGCATCTCATGACATGAAGCACAGACCTTGGGCGAGCGAGTGGTGACGTCGAGCACGCCGACGAGGGCCACAAACGCGAGCACGCCGAGCAGCACGTACAGTGCGATGCGGCGCACGCGAGACGAGCCCCCGGCGTCTTTCGACGGCACGGGCTCGGATTCCGGCGGGAGGTCGGTGATGTCTCGCTCGGGCGAATCAGCCATGGTCAGAGTATGAGCCAGCGAGGTTTGGCGTAGGTGCGCAGATTGTTAGGGTTGCGTTAGGGGCGCTCGGCAGCGACCTTCTCGGCGAAGTCGGCGACGGACATCGCGCCGATGTCACCGGCGAGTCGCTCGCGCACTCCCACGCTGTCGGTCTCGATCTCCTTGTCGCCGAGCACGAGCATGTAGGGCACCTTCTGCTCTTGGGCCTTGGCGATCTTGACGCGCATCGGCTCGTTCTGCGAGTAGACCTCGGTGCGCACGCCCATCGCACGCAGGCGCTTGGCGACGGCCTCGGTGTGCTCGAGGTGACGATCGGAGATGGGGATGAGCACGGCCTGGATCGGCGCGAGCCACGTGGGGAACGCTCCGGCGTAGTGCTCGATGAGGATGCCGAAGAAGCGCTCCATCGAGCCGAGGATCGTACGGTGCAACATGAACGGAGTGGCCTCGGTGTTGTCGGCGGTGCGATAGGTCAGGCCGAAACGCGCGGGGAAGTTGAAATCGACCTGGATGGTGGAGCACTGCCAGGTGCGGCCGATGGCGTCCTTGAGCTTGATGTCGATCTTGGGGCCGTAGAACGCGCCGTCGCCCTCGTTGATCTCGAAGTCCACGCCGCGCTCGGTGAGCGTCTCGATGAGCGCGTTGGTCGCGATCTCCCAGTCCTTGTCTTCGCCGATCGACTTCTCGGGACGGGTAGAGACCTCGGCGGAGTACTCGAAGCCGAAGACGCCCATCACGTAGTCGACGAAGTCGAGCATGCCGATGACCTCGTCGTGAACCTGCTCGGCGGTGCAGAAGATGTGCGCGTCGTCCTGCGTGAAACCGCGGGCACGCATGAGACCGTGCACGACGCCCGAGAGCTCGTGACGGTACACGGTGCCGAACTCGCTGATACGCATGGGCAGGTCGCGGTAGCTGCGCACCTCGTTGCCGAAGATCAGCACGTGGCCGGGGCAGTTCATGGGCTTGACGGCGTACTCGTTGGTCTTGCCGTCGCCCTCGTCGATCTGGAAGAAGTACATGTTCTCGCCGTAGAAGTCGTAGTGCCCGCTGATCTTCCAGACGTCGGTCTTGTAGATGTGCGGGGTGATGGCCTCTTCATAACCGCGCTCGTAGAGCACGCCGCGCAGCCACTCCTGCATGAGGCGCAGCACGCGAGCGCCCTTGGGGTGGTAGATGGGCAGACCGGCGCCGGCGACCTCGTGGAAGCTGAAGAGGTCGAGCTCCTTGCCGAGCTTGCGGTGGTCGCGCTTCTCGGCCTCTTCAAGGCGGGTCAGATACGCATCGAGATCCTTCTGGCTGAACCACGCGGTGCCGTAGATGCGCTGGAGCATGGGACGGGTTGAGTCGCCGCGCCAGTAGGCTCCGGCGACCTTCATCAGCTTGAATGCCGCGATGCGGCCGGAGTCCGGCACGTGCGGGCCTCGGCAGAGGTCGGTGAATGCTCCCTGGCGGTAGATCGAGATGGTCTCGCCTTCGGGAAGCTCGGAGATGAGCTCGCGCTTGAGCTCCTGCTCCTCGAACTCGTCGAACGCTTCGAGGCGATCGATCTCCGTGCGCGCGAAGGTCTTCTCCTCCGAGATGATCTGGCGCATGCGCTCTTCGATGGCGGTAAGGTCCTCCGGCGTGAAGGGCTTGTCGACGGCGAAGTCGTAGTAGAAGCCGTCATCGATGGCAGGTCCGATGCCGAACTGCACCATCGGGAAGAGCTCCTTGACCGCCTCGGCCATGACGTGGGCCGCGGAGTGGCGCAGGATCTCGAGCGCCTCGGGTGAGCGGTCGGTGATCAACTCGATGGCGTCGCCATCGCTGACCGTCGTGTTTACGTCGACGAGCGAGCCGTTGATCTTGCCGGCGACCGAGGCCGCAGCCAGACGCGCGCCGATGGACTCGGCGACTCCGAGAACGGTGGAACCTTCCGGCACCGGCTTGGCGGTGCCGTCCGGCAGAGTGACGGTGATCTCGGGCATCGGTACTCGCTCCTTAGTCTGAACGAAACCGCCCCGCGTACGGCGGGGCGGGTCTGGTCGCCTGGTTTCTCGGCGAAGCGACTACTGCTTCGTCTTGCAGTACGGGCACACGGTCCACGGCAGGCGCAGTGCGCGACCGCATTCCGTGCAGGACTTGCGCAGCTTCTTCATACACGACGGGCAGAGCAGGAAGTCATGCTCGACGGGCTTGTAGCACGCCGGACAGGTCTCGTAGTCGCGCGAGAGCGCCGCTTCCTTGGCACGAATCTCAAGTTCGCGCTCGTGCGCGTCGTCAACCGACTCTGCGGGGCGCGCGATCATGTAGATGATGAGGCCCGGATACGGGAACAGCGGGAAGAAGATGAGCGTCACGAGCGCCCAGAACCAGCCCATCGCGCCCCTGCGCTCGGCGTCGCGATACGTCCAGAAGACAATGGCGCCGTAGAGGACGACCGAGAAGAGCACGAACAGGTTGCGTCCGAGAACGAACGCGGGATTGGTGAGAATCGGGCCGAGCAGGTCGTTGAGCATCGGTCGCCTTTCGTGATGGCCGGTCCGCACAATCGTGCGCGCGACAGCGCGATTCTAGCAGAAGGACGCCGAGCACCGCAGGTCGCAGGCGTCAGGTGCACCCGTGCGCGCGCAGGGCAGTGCTCGCCTCCCCTGCCGTCGTGATGCTCCCGGTGACGATGAACCCGTTGCCGGCGGTGGGAAGCAGAGCGGCGAGTGCGGCCGCGACTGAGTCGAAGGCGCCGACGACCGCGGTGCCCGTGATGCGCTCGACGAGCGCCGCGAGGTCTGCGACCGCCATGGCCCGCGGCGATTCCGAGCGCGTCACCGCGAATCCACTCGCGGCCGGCGCAAGCGCCTCGATGATGCCTGAAGCGTCCTTGTCGGCGAGGATGCCGAGCAGCACGAGCGGCCGCGTCGCAGGATCCGGGAACGCCTCGCGGACCGCGTCCGCGAGCACCGCCGCCGCCTGAGGATTGTGCGAGCCGTCGACG
>JAAXWY010000016.1 GCA_013334745.1 Coriobacteriia bacterium | reverse complement strand
GCCCGAGATGGTCAAGGGCGACTGGCTCAAGCCGGGTGCGGTCGTCATCGATGTGGGCATCAACCGTACCGACGCGGGTTTGGTCGGAGACGTGGAGTTCGCTTCCGCGAGCGAGGTCGCCTCGGCGATCACGCCCGTTCCCGGCGGGGTCGGACCGATGACCATCGCCATGCTGCTCGAGAACACGCTCATCGCCGCGGCGCGCGCCGCGGGCCTGAAGTAGGAGAGGAGCCACCATGCCGTACCAGGATCCCACCGAGAAGCCTTCCGGACGCATCCGTGAGGCCACGCTCGGAACCGGCGCCGGCGCCGTGACCGTAGGCGGAGCCGCGGCGCTGCCGTTCTACGCGTTTGACGGCGAGCTGCCGCATCCGCCGACCATCGCGATGGAGGTCTTCGACGTCGTTCCCGATGGCTGGGCGACGGCGCTCACCGACGCGCTCGGCGACCTCATCGGCGATCCGGTGGCGTGGGCCAAGGCCAACGTCGACCGCTATGGCGCCGACATGGTGTGCGTCCAGCTTGCAGGCACCGATCCCAACGGCGCGAACCGCACGCCCGAGGAGGCCGCCGAGACGGTCGCGGCCGTCGTGGCAGCTGTCGACGTGCCGGTGCTCGTGTACGGCAGCGGCAACGCCGAGAAGGACGCCGAGGTGCTCAAGAAGGTCGCCGAGACGGTCACGACGACGCGTCTGGCGATCGGCTCGGCGACAGAGGACAACTACAAGCCGATCACGGCGGCGGCCATGGGCTACGGCCACTCGGTCATCGCCGAGACGCCGATCGACGTGAACATGGCCAAGCAGCTCAACATCCTGATGACACAGCTCGGCCTGCCCGCCGACCGCATCCTCATCGACCCGTCGGTCGGCGCGGTCGGCTACGGCGCCGAGTACGCCTACACGGTCATGGAGCGGTTGCGTCTGGCCGCGCTGAACCAGAACGACGACATGACGCAGATGCCGATGATCTGCAACCTCGGCAAGGAGGCGTGGCGCAGCAAGGAGGCGCGCGCGACCGAGGAAGAGGAGCCCGGCTGGGGCGACGCCGACAAGCGCGGCGTGCTCTGGGAGTCGGTCACCGCCATCACCCTCGCCGTTGCGGGCGCCGACATCCTCGTGATGCGGCACCCCGCGGCCGTCGAGACCGTCCGCAAAGCCGTCGCCGGTCTGTCGGCGTCGTGATGAAGCCCGCGACCGTGGCAGACCAAGGAGGTTTCCGATGACCGACGTGACCAAGGCGGGGCCAACGGACTTCACCGACTACTCCATCGACCCGACCGCCTCCGAGATGCTCAAGATCGCGGAGGACGCCGGTATCGAGACGGTGTTCTCGCGCTCCCGCACCATCACCCCGTGCTCCACCGGCGCGAACGGCGCCTGCTGCAAGCTGTGCGCGATGGGCCCCTGTCGGCTCATCGGCAAGCACGACCGCGGCGTGTGTGGCGCCGACCGGCCCACGGTCGCGGCGCGCAACTTCACACGTCAGGTCGCGGCAGGCACGGCCGCGCACTCCGATCACGGCCGCGACGTCGCGCTCGCACTGCACGCCATTGCGAGCGGCGAGATCGAGGGCGGCACCATCTCCGACCCGGTGAAGCTCGCGAAGGTCGCGGGTTACATGGGCATCGAGGCCGCCGGCAAGGACGTCAACGAGCTCGCGCTGGCGGTGTCCGAATGCGCGCTCGCGCAGTTCGGACAGCAGACCGGCGAGCTCATCGGCGTGAGCCGCGCTCCCGAGAAGCGCCAGAAGCTGTGGCGCGAGCTCGACGTCGTGCCGCGCGGCATCGACCGCGAGATCGTCGAGGCGATGCACCGCACGCACGCGGGCACCGATCAGAACTACAAGTCGCTGCTCGACGGCGCGATCAAGTGCGCGCTGGCCAGCGGTTGGGGCGGCTCGATGCTCGCCACCGACCTACAGGACGTGCTCTACGGCACGCCGCAGCCGGTCCGCAGCCAGGCGAACCTCGGCGTGCTCTCGGCAGACAAGGTCAACATCCTCATCCACGGTCACGAGCCGCTGCTCGCGTCCATGATCATCGACGCCACGCGCGAGCCCGAGATGATCGCGCTCGCCGAGACCGTCGGCGCCAAGGGCATCAACGTCGCCGGCATCTGCTGCACCGCCAACGAATCGCTCATGCGCAAGGGCGTGCCGCCCGCGGGCAACATGCTCCATCAGGAGCTCGCGGTGCTCACCGGCGCCGTCGAGACGATGGTCGTCGACGTGCAGTGCATCTTCCAGGGGCTGACCGAGGTCGCCTCGCACTTCCACACGAAGCTCGTCTCCTCGAGCCCGAAGGCCTGCATCGGCGACTCCGAGCAGATCATCGTCGACGAGCACAATCCGCGTGAGGCCGCTCGGGCGATCGTGAAGCAGGCCATCGAGAACTACCCCAACCGCGGCGACGTCCACATCCCCGACGTCTCCGAGCCGCTCGTCGCCGGCTTCAGCCACGAGTACATCCGCTACATGCTCGGCGGCAAGATGCGCGCCTCTCTCACCCCGCTCAACGAGAACATCGTCAACGGCCGCATCCGTGGCGTGGCCGCGATCGTCGGCTGCTCGAGCCCTCGGGCCCAGCAGGACTACGCTGTCGTCAACACGGTGCGCGAGCTCATCGCCAACAACGTGCTCGTGGTCGTCACCGGCTGCGCCGCCATCACGAGTGGCAAGCACGGCCTGCTCACCCCCGAGACGATGGCGTTCGCCGGCGAGACGCTCGCCGAGGTCTGCGAGACGATCGGCATCCCGCCGGTGCTCCACATGGGCAGCTGCGTGGACAACTCCCGCATCCTCACGGTGCTCGCCGACGTGGCGGCCACCGGCGGTTTGGGCGACGACATCGCGGGCCTGCCCGCCGTCGCGCTCTCGCCCGAGTGGTTCTCCGAGAAGGCGCTCGAGATCGCGACCTACGCGGTCGGCAGTGGCGTCCACGTCATCTTCGGCGGTGTCGGCTCACCGACCGCCAACAGCCCCGAGGTCACCGAGTACATGATCTCGGGCTGGACCGAGCGCTACGGCGGCAGCTTGCGCTTCATCGCCGAGCCGCAGGACATGGTCACGGCCACACTCGACCTCATCGACGGGGCACGCGCGGCGCTCAAGATCGACGTTCCCGCAGAGCGCGTGCTGTTCGACATGGACATGAGGAGGGAACTCAGTGTCTAAGATCATCGCTTCCGCGGCGATCCGCGGCGCACACAACATCTTCGCCAAGACCGAGGCCAAGCTCGATCGGGCCAAGGAGAGCTTCGGCGCCGATGCCGCGATCGAGCTCCCCAACACCGGCTACTACCTGCCGGTCATCTACGGCCTGACAGGCGAGAAGGTCGAGAAGCTCTCGGACATGGACCGCGTGCTCGCGTACGCCAAGGACCTGCTCCCCGAGGCGCCGTCGGAGAACCTGTGGCTGCCCTACCTCGGCACCACGCTCGACGCCGGTATCGCCACGCTGCTCTCCGAGGAGTGCCACGAGGCGCTCACCTACCTCGACAACGATCCGACACCCGTGACGGACCTGTGGCTTGGCGCCGCTGACGACGTCATCATGCGCGCCCGCGGCGTCGAGTTCGTCGACGGCTCGGCACCAGGTTTCGCTGCGGTCGTCGGTGCGGCGCCCGACAGCAAGACGGCCGTCAAGCTCGCCCGCGAGATGCAGGAGAAGATGCTCTATGTCTTCATGGCGGGCTCGGAGAACGGCACCTCGTTCGCGCAGCAGCTCGAGTCCGAGGGCGTGCAGCTTGGGTGGGACACGCGCCTGGTGCCCTTCGGCGACGAGGTCTACAGCCAGATCTACTCGCTCGGCTTCGCGACACGCGCCGCGATGGCGTTCGGCGGCGTGCAGCCGGGCGATTACGAGCGCATCCTGGCCTACAACAAGAACCGCATCTTCGCGTTCGTGCTCGCGATGGGCGAGGTCACCGACGAGTGGTACGCCACGGCGGCCGGCGCGATCAGCTACGGCTTCCCGACAATCTCGACCTCTGACATCCCGCAGATTCTTCCCACCGGTGTGTGCACTTACGAGCACGTGGTCAGCAACATCAGCTGCGACGACCTGGTGCAGAAGGCCATCGAGGTTCGCGGCCTGAAGATCAAGGTCGTCGACCTGCCGATCCCCGTGCCGTACGGTCCCGCGTTCGAGGGCGAGCGCGTTCGCAAGGAGGACACCTACGTCGAGGCCGGCGGACAGCGCACCACGGCGTTCGAGTTCGTGCGCACCCGTGATGCAGCCGACGTGGTCGACGGCAAGATCGAGGTCGTCGGTCCCGAGCTCGACGAGCTCGAGGAGGGGTCGCGCGTTCCGCTCGCGATCGTCGTCGACATCGCCGGGCGCAAGATGCAGGCCGACTTCGAGCCGGTCGTCGAGCGCCAGTTCCACCACCTCATGAACTTCGCAGAGGGCGTCCTGCACATGGGCCAGCGCAACCTCATCTGGATCCGCGTGAGCAAGACGGCCAAGGAGAAGGGCTTCAAGTTCCATCACCTCGGCGACATCCTGCGCGCCAAGATCCTCGACGAGTTCGAGGCGATCGTCGACAAGGTCCAAGTCACCATCTACACCGAGCAGGACAAGGTCGACGAGATGCTCGCCATCGCGCAGGAGTCCTACGACACGCGCGACGCGCGCATGGCGCAGCTCACCGATGACACGGTCGACGTCTTCTACTCGTGTTCGCTGTGCCAAAGCTTCGCACCGAGCCACGTGTGCGTGGTCACGCCCGAGCGTCTCGGACTGTGTGGTGCGTACAACTGGCTCGACGCCAAGGCGTCCAATCAGCTCAACCCGACCGGCCCCAACCAGCCCATCGAGAAGGGCGCCGTCGTCTCGACGCTCACCGGTGAGTGGGAGGGCGTCAACGCGTTCATCAAGGAGAAGTCCGGCGGGGCCGTCGAGCGCATGACGTGCTACTCACTCATGGACAACCCGATGACGAGCTGCGGCTGTTTCATGGCGATCATCGCGCTCATGCCCATGTGCAACGGCGTCATGATCGTCAACCGGGAGTTCCCCGGAATGACCCCCTCGGGCATGAAGTTCTCCACGCTCGCGGGCATGGTCGGCGGCGGCGTGCAGGCGCCCGGGTTCATGGGCATCGGCCGCGGCTACATCGCGTCCAAGAAGTTCATGTCGGCCGAGGGCGGCCTTGCCCGCATCGTGTGGATGCCCAAGGAGCTCAAGGAGGCCATGCGCGCGTCACTGACGCCCCGCATGGAGGAGATGGGCGACCCCGACTTTCTCGACAAGATCGCCGATGAGGCCGTCGGTGACTCCGAGGACGCCGTGCTCGAGTTCCTGACCACCGTGGGGCATCCCGCTCTCACGATGGACCCGATGTTCTAGAGAAGCGCCGACCAGTCGCTGACGATACGAAGGAGTTCCCCGATGGGCCTTTCCGGAATCGAGATCTTCAAGAGTCTGCCCAAGACGAACTGCGGTGACTGTGGCGTCCCCACGTGTCTCGCGTTCGCGATGAAGCTCGCGCAGGGTCAGGCGGAGCTCGCCTCGTGCCCCCACGTCTCGGACGAGGCGAAAGCCGCGCTGTCCGAGGCCTCCGCGCCGCCGATGCGCGCGGTCACGGTGGGCGTGGGCGACACCGCCTTCACCGTGGGCGAGGAGACGGTGCTCTTCCGCCACGACAAGACGTTCGTGCACCCGTGCGCGATCGGCGTGAGCGTGGATGCGGGTGCCGATGATGCCGCGATCGACGCGACCGTCGCCGCCGCGAACGCCGCCGACTTCGAGCGCGTCCAGCAGCAGTTGCGCTGCGGCTTCGTCGCGGTGCTCTCCAACGGCGACGCCGCGCGTTACGCGGCTGTGGTCGCTCGCGTGGCCGGGGCCACCAAGCTCCCGCTCGTGCTCATGTCCGAGGACCCGGCCGAGATCGAGGCGGTCATCGCTCCGATCGCGGCGAGCAAGCCGCTCATCTGCGCTGCGACCGAGGCCAACGCCGACGTGATGTTCGCGCTCGCCAAGACGCACGCGTGCCCCGTCGTGGTGCGCGCCAGCGGTCTGGCCGCCGTCTCGGCGCTCACCGAGAAGGCCACGGCAGCCGGCCTGACCGACATCGTCATCGACTCGGCTCCGGCGACACCCGCCGAGGCGCTTCGCGACCACGTCTTCGCTCGCCGCTCCGCCCTCAACAAGAAGTTCGCCGCCCTGGGCTACCCGGTCATCACCTTCCCGGGTGTGTTCGCGGGTGGGGACGATCTGCTCGAGGTCACGTACGCAGCGGTCGATCTGGACAAGTACGGCAGCATCATCGTGCTCTCGGGCGCCGAGCCGTGGCGGATGCTCCCGCTGCTCGTGCTGCGCCAGAACATCTACACCGATCCGCAGCGTCCCATGCAGGCCGAGGCCAAGATCTACGCGATCAACAACCCCGGTCCCGACGCGCCGTTCTTCATCACCACCAACTTCTCGCTCACGTACTTCATCGTCGCCGGCGAGATCGAGGGTGGGAAGATGCCCGCGTATCTCGGCATCGTGGAGTCCGAGGGCCTGTCGGTGCTGACGGCATGGGCAGCGGGTAAGTTCGTGCCCGAGCGCATCGCGAAGTTCATCAAGGAGTCCGGCATCACCGAGCAGATCTCGCATCGCGAGGTCATCATCCCCGGCGCCGTCGCGCAGATCAGCGGCGAGCTGCTCGAGGAGCTCGACGGCTGGAGCGTGACGGTCGGACCGTACGAGGCCGCCGATATCCCCGCGTTCCTCAAGCGCCGAGCCGGCTAGACGAACGACGACGGAACAGCGGCCATGAGCCCCCTGCCCGCAAGCGAGTACTTCGACATCGGCCCGGAGCCCCTCCGGCTCTTTCCGCCCTGCCGT
Organism: Coriobacteriia bacterium; assembly: GCA_013334745.1. Lineage (NCBI taxonomy): Bacteria > Bacillati > Actinomycetota > Coriobacteriia > Coriobacteriia bacterium. The sequence goes on along the minus strand of JAAXWY010000016.1, from coordinate 36,054 downwards.
TCGAAGTGCCCCATACATATCGACGTGCCCGGCTATCTCACGATGATCGCCGAGGGCCGCTATACCGAGGCGCTCCAGATCGTGCTCGATCGCAACCCGCTTCCCAGTGTGTGCGGTCGCATCTGCGTGCGCCCGTGCGAGGACGGCTGTCGACGCTGCAACGTCGACGACCCGCTGGCGATCGCGTCGCTCAAGCGCGCGGCCGCCGATTTCGGCTCGTACCCGGCAGCTCGTCCCGATCGGCCGCGTCCGGAGAGCATCGCCATCGTCGGCAGCGGCCCTGCAGGGCTTACCGCCGCGTTCGATCTCGCGCAGCGGGGCTTCCAAGTCACCATCTATGAGGCCAAGGACCGGCTCGGCGGGATGCTTCGTTACGGCATCCCCAACTACCGCCTGCCGGACAACGCGCTGGACAAGGACATCAACTACATCCTCGCGCACGGCGTGACAGTCGAGACCGGCGTCAAAGTCGGGACCGACATCACGCTCGACGAACTGCGCGCCAAGCACACCGCCGTGGTCCTGTCGGCGGGGCTTCAGGGTAGCCGCCCGCTGCCGATCCCCGGCGCAGATCAGCCACGCGTGCTCTCGGCGCTGCCGTTTCTGGAGGCGGCCGCCAACGGCGAGAAGCCCGAGATCGGCGAGCGCGTGGTCGTGGTGGGCGGCGGCAACGTCGCGATGGACGTCGCGCGCACCGCTCGGCGGCTCGGGGCCAAGCACGTCGACGTGAGCTGCCTCGAGAGCGAGGCCGAGATGCCCGCTTCCGAGGAGGAGGTGCACGAGGCGCGCCAGGAAGGCATCTCGCTGCACTGCTCGTGGGGTCCTGTCGAGGTCGCCTTGCACGAGGACGGCGTCTGCGGTCTGGATGTGAAGCGATGCGTCTCGGTGTTCGATGCCGAGAAGCGCTTCAGCCCGGTCTTCGACGACGCCGACATCAAGCGATTCGATGCCGACACGGTGATCTTCGCCACCGGCCAGTTCGCCGACGTCCGCGATATCGGCGTCGAGCTCTCGCCGCGCGGTGGCATCATCGCCGACGCCGAGAGCTGCGCGACGAACCTCTCGGGCGTGTACGCCGCCGGAGACGTCGTGACCGGTCCGAGCCGGGTCGTCGATGCGATCTCGGCGGGCCACCGCGTCGCGATGTGCATCGTGCGCGATCTCACCAACGACGCGCGGCCGCTCGCCGCACTCGACGAGGAGAGCCGCGTGCTGGGTTCGGTGCCGCAGTCGATGATGTCGAAGCTCGAGACGCGCAGGCGCGTGCAGATGGAGAAGCTCGAGTTCTACGAGGCCGTCGACACGTTCGACGAGATCGAGATGGGCTACACCGAGTATGAGGCCGCCCGAGAGGCGCAGCGCTGCCTTGGTTGCACCACGGGTGCTCGGCTGACGCGCGAGAAGTGCGCGTCGTGCCTCACATGCTTGCGCGTGTGTCCGCACAACGCGCCGGGCGTCAAGATCGGCGGCTTCCTCTACTTCGACGCCGAGACCTGCCACGCGTGCGGCGCATGCGTATCGCAGTGCCCCGCGCAGGCGATCAGCCTCGAGGGCCACTCGGACGCCGAGATGATGCTGCGCGTCGAGCGCCTCATGAACGACCCGGGCCTCGACACGACGCTCGCTTTCGCGTGCGGCTGCACGCCCAACCTGCCCGATATCCCCGGCGACGACGTGCGCACGCTGACCGTCACCTGTCATCTGCGTATCGCCGAGACCACCGCGCTCAAGGCGCTGCAGTCGGGTGCCAGCCGCATCGCCTTCGTTGGCTGCGTCGAGTCCAACTGCCGCTTCCCGCACGCCCGTAAGCTCGTCGCCCAGCGCGTCGAGCGCATACAGGACAAGCTGCGCCAGCTCGAGATGAGCAAGTCGCTCTACGTGCCGGCCGAGCGCACCGAAGACGAGGATGTGCACCTCAGATGATCGTCCTTCGACTCAAGCCGATCGCAGACATCCGCTCGATGGTCGAGCGCCATGCTCGCGTGCTCGTCGTGGGGTGCAACACCTGCGCGGCCGTGTCGCTCGCGGGCGGGGAGACCGAGGTCGAGACGCTCGTCGAGACGCTGCGCCTGGGTGCGTCGCGCTCGGCGTGCCAGACCGAGTACACCGGCGCGATGATCCAACGCCAGTGCGAGCCCGAGTTCGTCGACAAGCTCGAGGCCGGCGGTTACGACGCGGTGCTCTCGCTGGGGTGCGGCGCCGGCGTCGCGTTCCTCGCTAACACCGAGAGTGTCCCGGTCTACCCGGCGCTCGACACGCTGTTCATCGGCGCGGCGAAGGGGCATGCGAGCTGGCAGGCCGAATGCTCGGCGTGCGGCAGCTGCGTTCTCGGCGAGACCGCGGGCATCTGCCCAACGACGCGGTGCGCGAAGGGCATCATGAACGGCCCGTGCGGCGGCGTGAAAGACGGCCGCTGCGAGCTCGGTGACCGCGACTGCGCGTGGGTGCAGATCTACGACCGCCTCGACGAGCAGGGCCGAGGCGATGACTTCGACGGGCTCGGCAGCACCAAGGACAACTCGGTCAACTCGATGACCTGCGAGTGGGACATGAACGCCGACAGCGGGGGGTCGAAGTGACCCTCAAAGACGCGTTCGAGCGCGGCGAGTTCGTCGTCACCTCCGAGGTCGGGCCTCCCAAGGGCATCGATATCGCAGAGATGATGCACGCCGCCGAGAACATGAAGAGCCGCGTGCACGCGGTCAACGTCACCGATAACCAGGCGGCGGTCATGCGCCTCTCGACGATCGCGGCGTGCATCCACCTCAAGCAGGCCGGGCTCGAGCCAGTGCTGCAGGTCACGGGCCGCGACCGCAATCGGCTTGCGATCCAGTCCGACCTGCTCGGCGCTGCATCGTTCGGGGTCACGACCGTGCTCGCGCTCACCGGCGACCACGTGGTCGTGGGCGACCACAAGCAGGCCAAGCCGGTGTTCGATCTGGACTCGGTGCAGATCCTCGATGCGGTCGCGGCGCTCAACGCAGGTACCGACCTGATGGGCAACGACCTCAAAGGCGCGCCCGAGATCTTCGCCGGCGCCGTCGTCACGCCGGACTCCAACCCGATACGGCCCCAGCTCGCCAAGTTCGACAAGAAGGTGCGCGCCGGCGCGAAGTACTTCCAGACGCAAGCGGTCTACGACAAAGACAGCTTTCTGCGCTTCATGGAGCACGCTCGTTGTCGCGGCGCCAAAGTGCTCGCCGGCATCGTGGTGCTCCGCTCGGCGAGGATGGCGCGCTTCATGAACAAGAACATCCCGGGCATCGCGGTTCCGCCCGAGCTCATCAACGAACTCGAAGCATCGAAGGAGCCGGAAGCCACCGGCATCGAGATCGCCGCACGCTTCATCCGTGACACGCGTGACGCATGCGATGGCGTCCACATCATGGCAGTGGGAGCCGAGCACCTCGTGCCGAAGGTTCTCGACGCCGCCGGGATAGGGGAGGTCGGACAGTGAAGATCGCGATCTCGGGCAAGGGAGGCGTGGGCAAGACCACGCTCTCATCGAGCCTCGCGCGTATGTGGGTCGAGGAGGGCCGACGCGTCGTCGCGATCGACGCGGATCCGGACGCCAATCTCGCGGCCGCCCTCGGCGCCACGCCTGAGCAGACCGCCACGTGCGTGCCGCTCTCGCAGCAAGACGCACTCATCCTCGAGCGCACCGGCGCGGCTCCCGGCAAGGGCGGCATGTTCATCCTGAACCCGGACGTCTCCGACATCGTGGAGAAGTGCGGCATCGACGTGGGCGGCGTGACGCTGCTTCGCACCGGGACCGTCGAGCTGGGTGGTGGCGGGTGCATGTGCTCGGAGGGCACGTTCCTCAAGGCGTTCATGCGCCACCTGCTGCTCGACTCAGAAGACGTCGCGATCCTCGACATGGAAGCCGGCATCGAGCACCTGGGTCGCGGTACCGCGGAAGGCGTCGACGTGTTCATCGTCGTGGTGGAGCCGGGCATGCGCAGCGTGCAGACCGCACACGTCGTCCGCCAGCTCGCCGGCGACATCGGCGTGCGCGATGTCGTCGCCGTAGGCAACCGCGTCCGTGGCCCCGAGGACATCGCGTATCTGCGCGAGGTTCTCGGCGAGATCGAGCTCATCGGCACGCTTCCCGACAGCGATGCCGTCCGCCGAGCAGACCGCGACGGCGTCTCGCCGTACGGTACCGACCCCGAATTCTCCGAGGCACTGCGCACCATCGCATCCTCGCTCATCGCCCGTTCAGGCCGCGCGTAAGGACCAGAAGGAGTCTCACATGCTCGTCATCGGAGAGAAGATCAACATCATGAGCAAGACGATCGGACCGGCAATGAAGGAGCGCGACGCCGCCCCGATCGAGCGCATGGCGCACCTGCAGGTCGACGGTGGCGCCGACATCCTCGACATCAACCTCGGTCCGGCCACGAAGGGCGGCCCTGAGATGATGGAGTGGGTCGTTGGCGTCGTACAGAATGCCGTGCCCGAGACGCGCCTGTGCCTCGACACGATGAACCCCGAGGCGATGGAGGCCGGCCTGAAGGTCTGCAAGCTGCAGCCGGTCATCAACTCGACGTCGGCCGAGCGTGCTCGCCTCGAGACGTTCCTGCCGCTTGCCAAGACCTACGAGGCCGAGATCATCGGCTTGTGCATGACCGAGAAGGGCGTGTCGCGCGACGCCAACGAGCGCGTTGAAGCGGCGATGACGATCATGGCCGCGATGATGGAGTTCGACGTACCGCTTGACCGCGTCTACCTCGACCCGCTTCTGCTCCCCGTGGGCGTCGCTCAGCAGCAGGCCGTCGAGGCCGCCGAGGCGATCGCGATGTTCGGACACCTGAACGAGCCGCCGCTCAAGACCACGGTCGGCCTCTCGAATATCTACAATGGGTGCCCTGAGCACGTGAAGTCCCCGATGGCCGCTGCACTGCTCGCGATTCTCATCCCCGCAGGCCTGAGTTCGGCCATCATGGACCCCAACGACGAACTGCAGATGAAGGTGGCCCGCACCGCTCCGGCCGACTTGCAGCTCGACGAGGCGCTCGAGAAGACGATGGCGGTGCTCCGAAACGAGACGCTCTACTGCCACTCGTACCTCGATTAGTACGCCACCAGTGAGGAAGCCGGTCCTTTCGTGACGCACGATGCCTGCACATGTGAGCGCGACACCGAGGCGGTCGATCTGACCGCACTCGACGCTATCCTCGCGCGCCATGAGGCTGATTCGGGCGCCCTCATACCGGTGCTTCAGGAGGCTCAGCACGCCTACGGCTACCTGCCGCGGGCGGTTCTCGCCGCCATCGCGCATCGCCGCGACACCCCGTTCGCCGAGGTGTACGGGGTCGCGACGTTCTACTCGCAGTTCCACATGGCGCCGCGCGGCAAGGTCATCGTGCGCATCTGCACGGGTACGGCGTGTCACGTCGCGGGTGCGCCCGAGGTCATGCGCGCGATCGCCGATGAGCTCAACACCGACGTCGGCGCGACGTCGGAGGACATGCAGTTCACCATCGAGGCGGTGGCGTGTGTCGGGTGCTGCGGTCTGGCTCCGGTCGTCGTGGTCGACGAGCACCCCAACGGCCAGCTCGATTCGGGCAAGGCGCGCAAGCTCGCCAAGCAGCTGCTTCGCGAGGCGAAGTCGTGACGACGCCCACCGACACCATCGTTGCCGAGATTCGCGTCTGCGCCGGCTCAGGCTGCGTCGCCAACGGCTCGCTCGAGATCGCGGACCGCTTCGACGCTGCGATCGAGCAGGCCGGCGCCGCGGATCGATTCCGCGTGGTCCGCACCGGCTGCCACGGCCTGTGCGCGCTTGGCCCGGTCGTGGTCACCTCACCCGACGGCGTCTTCTACCCGAGCGTGAAGGGCAAGGTCGCCGAGGAAGTCGTGGCCGCGCTCATCGCGGGCACCGGGCCGGTCGAGGATGCGCTGTACCGCGGCGATGACGGCGAGCCGATCGTCCGCTACGCCGATGTGCCCTTCAACTCGCGTCAGCACCGCATCGTGCTGCGCAACTGCGGCGTCATCGACCCCGAGGACCTGGGCAGCGCGCTTGCAGCTGGCGCCTACGAAGGGTTGCGCGCCACACTCGAGCGCTCGACGCCGGAAGGCGTCATCAAGGAGATCCTCGATTCGGGTCTACGCGGCAGGGGAGGCGCGGGTTTCCCCACCGGCATGAAGTGGCAGCTGGCCCGTGCGAGCGAGGGCCCCAAGAAGTACATGATCTGCAACGCCGATGAGGGCGACCCCGGTGCGTTCATGGACCGAAGCGTGCTCGAGGGCGACCCGCACGCGGTGCTCGAGGGCATGGCGATCGCCGGCTTCGCGATCGGGGCCGACGAGGGCTACGTCTACGTCCGCGCCGAGTACCCGCTGGCGGTCAAGCGCCTGCGCAAGGCGATCGCGGATGCGACGGCGGCCGGGTATCTCGGCGAGGGACTGATGGGTACCGACTTCGCCTTCACGGTCAAGATCCGCGAAGGAGCGGGCGCGTTCGTCTGCGGTGAAGAGACAGCGCTCATGACCTCCGTCGAAGGTGGTCGAGGCATGCCTAGGCCGCGCCCGCCGTTCCCGACGACGTCGGGCCTGTGGGGTAAGCCGACGTGCATAAACAACGTCGAGACGCTCGCCAACGTCGCGTGGATCATGGGCCACGGCGCCGAGGCGTACTCGGCGTTCGGCACCGGCAAGTCGCGCGGCACCAAGGTCTTCGCGGTCACCGGCAAGGTCAAGCACAGCGGCCTGGTCGAAGTGCCGTTCGGACTGTCGCTCGACGAGCTCATCAACGGCGTCGGCGGCGGGTGTATCGGCGGGAAGCCGGCCAAGGCCGTGCAGATCGGCGGCCCGTCCGGCGGCTGCATCCCGGCAAGCATGTTCGACACGCCCGTGGAGTACGACGCGCTGATGGCCGCGGGTGCGGTCGTGGGCTCGGGCGGCATGGTCGTCGTCGACGAGACCACCTGCATGGTCGACCTCGCACGCTACTTCCTGGCGTTCACGCAGGAGGAGTCGTGTGGCAAGTGCGTGCCGTGCCGTATCGGCACGAAGCGCATGCTCGAGATCGTCACGCGCATCACCGAGGGTAAGGGTGAGCAGCGTGACATCGAGCTGCTCGAGCAGCTCGGCAGCGTGATCAAGAGCGCATCGCTGTGCCAGCTGGGCGGGACCGCTCCCAACCCCGTTCTCACGACGATCAAGTACTTCCGCGAGGAGTACGAGGAGCACATCGCCGAGAAGAAGTGTCGGGCGCATGCGTGCGCGGCGCTCTCCAACTACGTCGTTATCGCCGAGGCCTGCAAGGGCTGCGGCGTGTGCAAGAAGAACTGCCCCGCCGACGCCATCACCGGCGAGATCAAGGGTGTCTACAACATCAACTCCGAGAAGTGCATCAAGTGCGGTATCTGCGAGTCCAAGTGTCCGTTCGACGCCATCATCAAGGCGTGAGCGCGCCCATGGCCCGCGCGAAAGGGGAGCAAAGATGAAGGTTTCCGATCTCATGACCCGGCGTGTCGTCGACATGCCGTCCGATTCGAGTGTGGCCTCCGTCGCCAAGCGAATGCGCGACGAGCAGGTCGGCTCGGTGATTATCACCAAGGACGGCCACATGGTCGGGATCGTGACCGACCGCCAGATCACGCACACCGTGGTCGCCGACGGTGGGGATCCGACGACGGTCCACGTCTCGGAGATCATGTTCACCGACTTCGTGCCGCTCGAGCCCGATATGGATCTCTCGCAAGCGGTGCGCCTCCAGCGCGAACTCGCGATGCGGCGTCTGCCGGTCGTCGAGAACGGCAAGCCGGTCGGCATCCTGTCGGTCTCTGACATCGCGGCGTTCGCCAAGGAGCTCATCGACTGCGTGCTCGTCGAGGGCGAAGTGCGCGTGCTCAGGCGGGGCGGCAAGTGACCGAGCCGCTCACAACAGCCACGGTCACGCTGACCGTCGACGGTCGCAGCATCGCTGCGCGTGACGGCGCGAGCGTGCTCGAGGCCTGCCGAGAAGCGGGCGTCCACATCCCCACGCTCTGCCACGACCCGCGGCTCGAGCCCTTCGGGGCGTGCCGTCTGTGCGTCGTCCAGATCGAGGGCATGCGCGGCTTCCCGACGTCGTGCACCACGGCCGCGTCGGAGGGCATGGTCGTCACTACGAAGTCCGACGCGCTGCACTCCATCCGCTCGACCATCGTCGAGCTGCTGCTCTCGGACCACAAGATCGAGTGCCTCACCTGCGAGTCGAACGGCAAGTGCGGCCTGCAGGACGCCGCCTACGACCTCGGCATCGAGGCCGCGCGCTTCGAGGGCGAGCGCCACGAGTCCGGATGCGATGACGAGAACCCGCTCATCGCGCGCGACCTTTCGAAGTGCATCTCGTGCGGCCGGTGCGTACGCATCTGCCACGAGGTGCAGGGCTGCGACGTCTGGGGCTTCACCAATCGCGGGTTCGAGTCGGTGCCCAACACCGCGTTCGGGATGTCGATGCGCGAGGCGGGCTGCGAGTTCTGCGGCCAGTGCGTCTCCACCTGTCCCACCGGCGCGCTCACCGATCGGCTCAGCAGGTTTAAGGGGCGCCACTGGGAAGTCGAGTGGACCCGAACGACGTGTGGTTACTGCGGCGTGGGCTGCACCATCGAGTTCGCGACAAACGACGGCCAGGTTATCGGCGCACGCGCTCCGCTCGATGCCGGCCCCAACCACGGCAACCTGTGCGCCAAGGGCCGCTACGGGTGGAGCTTCGCGCAGCACCCCGACCGGCTCACGACGCCCCTCATCCGCCGCGACGGCGAACTCGTCGAGGCGACCTGGGACGAGGCGCTCGCGCTCGTGGCCGGTGAGCTCTCGCGCATCCGAGACGCGCATGGCGGCGATGCGGTCGCAGGGCTTGCCTCGGCGAAGTGCACGAACGAGGAGAACTACCTCTTCCAGAAACTGATGCGCGCCGGTCTCGGCACGCAGAACATCGACCACTGCGCCCGTCTTTGACACAGCTCCACGGTGGCCGGTCTGGCCGCAGCATTCGGGAGTGGCGCGATGACGAACTCGATCGACGACCTCGGTCAGGCCGAGGTGATCCTCGTCATCGGATCCAACACCACAGAAGCGCATCCGATCATCGGCATCGAGCTCAAGCGCGCTGCGATGCACGGGACGCGCGTGTTCGTGATCGATCCGCGCAGCATCCGGCTGGCGCGCCACGCCGAGAAGTGGCTGGCGGTCGAGCCGGGCGCCAACGTCGCGCTCATCAACGCGATGATGCGCGTGATCCTCGATGAGGGACTCGCCGACGAGGAGTTCATCGCGAAGCGCACGGAAGGCTTCGAGGCGGTGCGCGAGCTCGTGGCCGACTACGACATCGACGCTGCCGCCACGATCACCGGCATCAGCGTCGACGACATCCGCGAGGTCGCGATCGCGTACGGCTCGGCTGAGCGTTCGGCGATCGTCTACTCGATGGGCGTCACGCAGCACGAGAGCGGTACCGAGCAGGTCCGGGCGGTCGCCAACCTCGCGATGATGACCGGCAACATCGGCCGCCCAGGCACCGGCGTCAATCCGCTGCGTGGCCAGAACAACGTCCAGGGCGCCTGCGACCTCGCATGTCTCCCCAACTGCCTGCCGGGCTACCAGCCGCTCACCACCGACTCGGTGCTGCGCGCGTGTGAGCTGTGGGAGATGGAGCCCGAGCTGTCCGCCGAGCCGGGACTGACCCTCGTCGAGATGATGGACGCCGCACATGCGGGCTCGCTCAAGGCGATGTACGTGATGGGGGAGAACCCCGTCATCGCCGACCCCGATCAGGTCCACGTGCTCGAGGGACTCGAGGCGCTCGACTTCCTCGTCGTGCAGGACATCTTCATGACAGAGACCGCCTCGCTTGCCGACGTGGTGCTCCCTGCAGCGTCCTTCCTCGAGAAGGAGGGCACCTTCACCAACACCGACCGCCGCATCAAGCGTGCGCGCAAGGTCATCGACTCGCCCGGCGACGCGTTGCCCGATGGCGAGATCATCGTACGGCTCTCGCATCTGCTCGGCATCGACGACGAGTACGCATCGCCGTCCGAGGTGATGATCGAGATGTCGGCGTTCACGCCGCAGTACGGTGGCGTGAGCTACAAGCGGCTCGAGGCCGAGGGTGAAGTGCGCTGGCCCTGCCCCGACGACGACCATCCCGGCACGCCGATCCTGCACGCCGAGCGGTTCACGCGCGGCCTTGGCGAGTTCAAGGCGGTCGACTACCGGGTGCCGACCGACACCGTCAGTGCCGAGCGGCCGCTCATCCTGACGACCGGCCGCCAGCTGTGGAACTTCCACACCAACACGATGACCAAGCGCAGCGCGGGTCTGAGTGGGCTCAAGGACCGCGGTTACGTCGAGATCAGCAGGCAGGACGCAGCGGCCCGCGGCATCTGCGACGGTGACGCGGTCGAGGTCGTGGGCGAGCGCGGCACGGTGACCGCTCAGGCGAGCGTCGCCGAGCGGGGCGGACCGAAGACGGGCGTCGTGTTCATGGCGTTCCACTTCGCCGATGCCCCGGCCAACCTGCTCACAGGCACGACGCTCGATCCGAGCGCGAAGATCCCCAACCTCAAAGTGACGTCGGTGCAGGTGCAGAAGGTGGGGCGGGCGTAGGTCGTCGTCTGCGGCGGGTGCGCCGTGCGTTGGCCCGCGGCTGCATACAGCGTCGCTACGCTGGCGTCCGCTACTCGCTGTCGGGCCTCATCCCGCGCAGGATCGCGCAGTCTGCCGCCGCCGAGCACCAGTCGGCGCAGTTGTCGCCCCGGTCGCGCATTACCTTCTGGCCGCACGACTGGCACTTGCGGGAGCGCTCATCGGAGAAGAACTCGACCGCGTAACCGCAGACGGGGCAGGCGACATCCTCGGCGGTGAGGGCTCGGGCGTCCTGTCCGGGGCATCCTGCGACGGGCATGGTGATCCTCCGTGGTACAGCCGGTGCGGCGTGGTCGAAGTGGTCGCATCAGTGTATCGGCCGGAATCGACGGCGACACGCAGTGGTCGGTGGACGGGCGTTTGGGCAGCGTGTCTGGTATAATCTCGCGGCGCTCTTGCCGCGTCCGGCGAGAATCGCGCGGTTGCGCACGCACCGCGCCCACAACGACCACGGAGTTCATCCATGGCAGAGAAGAAGTTCGTCTTTTCAGCAGATGCCGACCGCGCCGATGTCGCGGAGAAGGCGCTGACCGACACAAAGATCCTCAAGCTCGTCGTCGATTCCCTGGCGGGCGATGACCGTCGTTCTCGGCAGGCGGCGGCAAGCGTCGTGCGCATCGTCTCCGAGACGAACGCCTCGCTGCTCAAGCCCTACGCTCCCGAGCTCACCGACGCGCTGCACCGCCCTGAGTCGCAGACCCGCTGGGAGGTGCTCTCCACCTTCGAGAAGCTCGTCGACGTCGACGCGCGTCTCGTGGACAAGGCGCTCGCCGGTGCGGAGACCGCGCTGCACGACGAGGAGTCCGGTGTCGTGAGACTCGCGGCGTTCAGGCTGCTGTGCACGTACGGTGCGACGACGTCACACCGCTCGGATCGCGTATGGCCGCTCATCGACGACGCCATCCGCTGCTACCACGGCGACGATGAGTTCCCGGCGATGCTCACCAGCATCATCATTCTCGTGACCGGCGGCGCATCCGACGCAGTGAAGACCGCCGCCGCCGAGCGCATGCTCTTCGACTCCGAGAACGGCAAGGGACTGCTCAAGCGCCGCGCTACAAGCATCGTCAAGGCCGCCCCCAAGAAGCGCGGTCGCAAGAAGCCCGCCGAGAAGCCTGCCGAGTAACGAGTATTCCGGCGTGCACACGCCTTATCACCGCACCGCCCAGACACTGCATCGACCAGGAGGAACCGCCGAATGACCAAGCACATCGTCACGCTCATCCCCGGGGACGGCATCGGCCCCGAACTGACCACCGCCATGACGCGTGTCGTTGAGGCCACCGGCGTCGATATCGCCTGGGAGATCGCCGAGGCGGGTAGCGACCAGATCGAGAAGTACGGCACTCCGCTGCCTGAGTCCACGCTCGACTCCATCCGCAAGAACAAGGTCGCCATCAAGGGCCCGATCACCACGCCCGTCGGCGGAGGTTTCCGCAGCGTGAACGTCGCGATCCGCAAGGAGCTCGACCTGTACGCCTGTCTGCGCCCGGCGTTCTCGATCGCGGGCTCGGGTGCGCGCTACGACGACATCGACATCGTCATCGTGCGTGAGAACACCGAGGACCTTTACGCCGGCATCGAGTTCGAGCAGGGCACCCAGGATGCAGCCGACCTCATCAAGTTCGCCGCCGATCGTGGTGCCGGCATCATTCGCCCCGACTCCGGCCTCTCGCTCAAGCCGATCTCGATCATGGGCACCGAGCGCATCGTGCGCTACGCCTTCGATTACGCCATCGCCAACGGCCGCAAGAAGGTCACGGCGGTCCACAAGGCCAACATCCTCAAGATGAGCGACGGCCTGTTCCTGAAGGTCGCCCGTCAGGTCGCCGAGGAGTACAAGGACTCCGGTATCGAGTTCGAAGACTACATCGTGGATGCCACCTGCATGCAGCTCGTGCTGCATCCCGAGTGGTGGGACGTGCTCGTGCTCCCCAACCTCTACGGCGACATCATCTCCGACCTCTCGGCCGGACTCATCGGCGGTCTGGGTATCGCGATGGGTGCAAATATCGGTACCGACTGCGCCGTCTTCGAGCCGGTGCACGGCTCGGCGCCCAAGTACACCGGCAAGGACATGGCCAACCCCACCGCCGAGATCCTCTCGGCGATGCTCATGCTCAAGCACCTCGGTGAAGTCGAGGCCGCCGATCGCGTCCTGAACGCCGTGCGCACGGTCATCGGCAAGGGCGAGAAGGTCACCTACGACATCAAGCGGTCGGTCACCGGCTCAACCAATGGCTGTGTGGGCACGCAGGCGTATGCCGACGCGCTCATCGAGGCCCTCTAGGTTCGGACCGGGAGGGCAGGCCGTGACCGCAACCCGAGCACCCCGCGACCGCGAGAGGATGCTGCACATCGCCGCGATCGCCGGCGCTGCGGTCCTCGCGCTGTCGATGGTGGGCGCAGCGGCGTGGGCGCTCACTCGGCCGGCGCCACCGGGTTCGCTGCCCGCCGAGACCACCGCGACGGCCGATGCGAGCGCGACGGTCGCCACGGCCGCCCCCGTGCCAGGCGGTGCCATGGTGGGGACGGGCGGTGTCGTCCCCGGCGGCTCATCGGCCGTGACGACCGGCACGGCGCCAGGGGCGCCGCTCGCCGCCGCGCATCGGATCGCGTTCCACATCGGGACGACGCTGTACGTCTCTGACGCTGCGGGCAAGAACAAGCGCCCGATGCACGTCGTCGGCACCAACTACGCCGTCTCGCCCGATGGCGTCACCGTCGCAGCCGTCGAGTCGGGCAAGCTGCTGATCGCCAACGTAGGTGAGCACCTGCTCGCCACGTCAGCGCTTACGCCGGGCCTCTCGGCAGAAGCAGCACCGCCGGTCTGGGCGCCGGACTCCTCGGCGGCCTACGTTCTTCGCACCGACTCTGACGGCGTGCCCAGCGTGTGGCGCGTCGATCGCAGAACGTTCTCTGCCACTCGTGTGCGGGCTGGCGCGGGGGTCGCGATATCGCCCGATGGACGCACGATCGTGGTGCTGCCCAACGAGGACTCGACCAAGCGCGCACTCTCCGTGCAGGTATCCGGTGGCACCTGGAAGTCGATTCCGATCGGCCAGGGCGACCCGATCGCACTGGCTGCGAGCAACAGCCGCATCTACGCATCCATCGTCACCACCTCGGGCGTTCCCGAGATATGGTCGTATGCGGTCGAGGGTACGGGTAAGTCGCGCATCGTGGGGGCCTCGGTCGTCGGGAGTGCCTCGGTCACGTTCGGCGAGATGATCGTGTCACCCGACGGCAGCAAGCTGCTGTTCGCTGCCGACGGCGATGACGGCTACTCGCGGTTGTGGCTCGTGCCGACCGCAGGCGGTAAGTCGGTCGCGCTGAGCGGGCGGCGCGATGGGTATGCAGTGAGTTGGACCCGCGACAGCGCGTACGTGCTGTTCATCGATGGCAACGCGTTCCAAGGGCAGACGACGTCGCTCATGCGGTGCGACCTCAAGGGCTCCAGACGCACGACGCTCGTCGGCTCGGCCACACTCTGACAACGGAGGCACACATGCAGCTCGACTACACCGTTCCCACGAGCAAGTCGCACGAGGAAGCCGTTCAGGCCGTCGTGGACGCAGCGCAGGCCAACGGGTTCTCGGTGCCGTTCGTCAATCGCCTCTCCAAGACACTCTCCGATAAGGGCTTCGTGCGTGAGGCGACCACGATCATCGAGATGTGCAACGCCAAGCACGCCGCGGCTGTGCTCGAGCGCGACGTCAAGATCGGCCTGATGTTCCCGTGTCCGGTGCTCGTCTACAACGAGAACGGCGCCGTGTTCGTCACCACCATGCGCCCGTCGCTCATCGGCTCGTTCTATCCTGAAGCCGGCATCGATGTGATCGCCGATGAGGTCGAGACGGCTATCCTCGCCATCGTCGACGAGGCCGCTGCCAGCTAGTTCGCCGCTCCCGTCACGCTATCGCCCGCTCGCGGGCCGAGCTGCTCCGATGGCGTTTCAATGGTGTTTCCCGAGGTTGCCGCGTTGCGGGCCTTGCGTTAGTATCCGAACCCAACCGAACAGCGCAATCAGGCGTTGACGGGGACAGTAGAGGCCAATCCTCGCTATCAGAGAACCGGGTCACGGTGGAAGCCCGGTGCAGGACGCTTCGAATCTCGCCCCTGAGCCATCCGGTAGAACGGTCCGGGCCCGTTACGCGAACGACCTTCGCAGGGTTCGGAACAAGTAGGCCGGGTCGGTGGCATCCGTTACCTGCCGTACGAGTGGGCGTCCGCTTCGCTGTTTCGTCGCATGCCGCGCGATCCAGCCGAGAGACCCGGACGCCAAGCGGGGTGGTACCGCGGAAGCAGTGGCTTTCGTCCCGGCACGGGGCGTTGTGCTGCGCTTATCCGCGGTTTCGTCGTCTTGTGACCCCCTCGCTTCAGTTCTCGACGTGTCGTCAGCGCCCTGTGCGTATGGCGGGCGTTCACGCACCCGTGCGGCCGGAAGCGCGCCGCCTACCCGCAATGGGAAGGGCAAGGCATGACGCTGAACAGCGACCGCATGAAGGGTGGCCTCTCCAAGGCACCTCACCGAAGCCTGCTCAAGGCCGACGGATTGACCGATGAGGAGATCAATCGGCCTCTTGTCGCAGTCATCAACTCGCGAAACGACATCATTCCCGGTCACCTGATGCTCGACAAGATCGGCGACGCGGTGAAGACCGGCGTCATCATGGGCGGCGGCACGCCGTTCGAGATCTCGACCATCGGCGTGTGCGACGGCATCGCGATGAACCACGCCGGCATGCGCGCGAGCCTGCCGAGTCGCGAGGTCATCGCCGACAGCGTCGAGCTTGCCGTCTCGGCGCACGCGTTTGACGCGGTCGTGCTCATCCCCAACTGCGACAAGGTCATCCCGGGCATGCTCATGGCTGCCGCGCGGCTCGATCTTCCCACCGTCGTCATCTCGGGTGGACCGATGCTCGCCGGCAGGGGCCCCAAGGGCGAAGCCGTCGACCTCGACACCGTGTTCACTGCGGTGGGCAAGGTCACGAGCGGTCAGATGTCGGCCGAGGACCTGCTCGACCTCGAAGAGCATGCCTGCCCCACGTGCGGCAGCTGCGCCGGACTGTTCACCGCCAACTCGATGAACTGCCTGGTGGAGGCGATCGGCATCGGCCTGCCGGGCAACGGCACCATCCCCGCCGTCTACTCGGAGCGCATTCGCCTGGCGAAGAAGGCCGGCATGCGCGTCATGGAGCTGCATGCGGCAGGAGTGACGGCTCGGCAGATCATGACCGCCGACGCCGTCAAGAACGCGATGACGCTCGACATGGCGTTCGGCGGCTCAAGCAACACCGTGCTGCACCTCACGGCGATCGCGCACGAGGCGAATGCCGACGTGACGCTCGATGACTGGGCGGCCGTCTCGGCCAAGACGCCGAATCTCGTGCGCATCAGCCCGGCGAGCAACCTGCACATGGAAGACCTTCACGTGGTTGGCGGCATCCCAACGATCATGCGTGAGCTCG
Organism: Coriobacteriia bacterium; assembly: GCA_013334745.1. Lineage (NCBI taxonomy): Bacteria > Bacillati > Actinomycetota > Coriobacteriia > Coriobacteriia bacterium. The sequence continues at coordinate 19,945 of JAAXWY010000016.1, read as the reverse complement.
ACAAGCGCGGGCTGATCGAGCGCGATGCGATGACGGTCAATGGCCAGACGATGGGGCAGATCACCGACGCGGCGCGTGAAGCCGATGGGACCGTCGTGCACACGCTCGACAACGCCTACTACCCCGAGGGCGGCCTGCGCGTACTGCGCGGCAACCTTGCGCCCGACGGCGCGGTCGTCAAGCAGTCGGCGGTGCCCAAGGAGATGCGCGTGACGACCGGTCCGGCCCGCGTCTTCGAGACCGAGGAGAGCGCGGTTGCGGCGATTCTCGGCGGGGATGTGAAGCCCGGCGACATCATCGTCATCCGCTACGAGGGCCCCAAGGGCGGCCCCGGTATGCGCGAGATGCTCACGCCCACCTCGGCGATCGCCGGGATGCCCGCGCTCGCGACGAGCTGCGCGCTCATCACCGACGGCCGCTTCTCGGGCGCGACGAAGGGCCCGGCCGTGGGTCACGTTTCGCCGGAAGCCGCGGCCGGCGGCCCGATCGCGCTGGTCGCCGAGGGTGACTCGATCACCGTCGACATCGATTCCGCGACGCTCACGCTCCACGTCGCCGAGGAGGAGCTCGTTGCGCGCAAGGCCGCGTGGCAGGCTCCTGAGCCTCGGGTGACGACCGGCGTGCTCGCGCGCTACGCAAAGTTGGTTTCGAGTGCTGATAAGGGGGCGGTGCTGTCATGAGTGAACGCATCACCGGCGCCGAAGCTCTCGTGCGATGTCTCGAGGCCGAAGGCGTGGACACGCTCTTCGGCTATCCGGGAGGTGTCGCGCTGCCGATCTTCGACGCCCTGTACGACAGCAAGCAGATACGGACGATCCTGCCGCGCCACGAACAGGGCGTCGTTCACGCATCCGATGGCTACGCGCGTGCCACCGGGCGCATCGCTCCGGCGCTCGTGACGAGCGGTCCGGGCGCGACCAACACCATCACGGGACTCGCGAACGCCTACATGGACTCGATCCCCATGGTGGTCTTCACCGCGCAGGTCTCGCAGGCGGTGCTCGGAACCGACGCGTTCCAGGAGTCCGACATCACCGGCATCACGCTGCCGATCACCAAGCACAACTACCTGGTCAAGGATCCGGCCGACCTGCCGGCGGTCATCAAGGAGGCGTTCCACATCGCCTCGACCGGCCGTCCCGGCCCGGTGCTCATCGACCTTCCCATCGACGTCAGCCGAGGCGAGCTGGACTTCGAGTATCCCGAGACGGTGCACCTGCCTGGCTACAAGCCCACCACCAAGGGCCACAGCCGCCAGATCAAGCAGGCCGCCGGCCTCATCGCCAAGGCGCGCAGGCCGCTTCTGTACGCCGGTGGCGGCGTGCTCGCCGGCGAGGGCACCAAGGAGCTCAAGGAACTCGCCGAGCTCATGCAGATACCCGTCGTCACGACGCTTATGGGCAAGGGCGCCTTCCCGGAGGACCACCACCTTTGGATCGGCATGCCCGGCATGCACGGCGCGAAGTACACCAACTACACGATCACCGAGACCGACCTGCTCATCGCGGTGGGTGTGCGCTTCGACGACCGCGTGACCGGCAAGCTCTCGAGTTTCGCGAGCAAGGCCAAGATCATCCACATCGACGTCGACCCCGCCGAGATCGGCAAGAACAAGGCCGTCGACGTGCCCATCGTGGGCGATGCCAAGCCCATCCTCGCCGGCCTCGTGGGCGAGCTGCGCAAGTCGGCGGCCGACCCCAAGACCGAGGCGTGGGTGCGCGCGATCGACGACTGGCGCAAGCAGTTCCCGCTGCACTACCACACGGTCGAGGGCCACATCGCTCCCGAGACGGTCGTGCAGGTCATCGACAAGCTCACCATGAAGCAGAAGCGGGTCATCTGCACCGAGGTCGGACAGAACCAGATGTGGGCGTGCCAGTACACCCACCTCACCGAGCCGCGCACCTGGGTCTCATCGGGAGGTCTGGGCACGATGGGCTTTGGTCTGCCGGCCGCGATGGGCGCCGCAGTCGGTCGACCCGACCATCTCGTCATCGACATCGCCGGTGACGGCTCGATCCAGATGAACAGCCAGGAGATGGCGACCTGCAAGATCAACGACATCCCGGTCAAGGTCGTCATCCTCAACAACGGCTACCTGGGCATGGTGCGCCAGTGGCAGGAGCTGTTCTACGATCGCCGCTACGCCTCGTCGGTGCTCGATCAGATGTGCCCCGACTTCGTGAAGCTCGCCGATGCGTATGGCTGGAAGGGCTACCGGATCACCGACCCCGCCGATCTCGAGAAGACGCTGAAGAAGGCGCTCGCCGAGGATGGCCCGGTCATGATCGACGTGCACGTCGAGCGCGAGGAGTGCGTGTTCCCGATGGTCGCCCCGGGCGGCTCGATCGACGAGATGCTCGGCGGTGTTCCAGGAGCGCCGGTATCTGACATGCTCGATGACGACCTGCTTGAGGAGGTGTGGGAGTAACCATGAAGCACACACTCTCAGTCCTGGTCGAGAACAAGTCCGGCGTGCTCACGCGCGTCACCTCGTTGTTCGCCCGTCGCGGCTTCAACATCGACTCGCTCGCTGTGGGCCCCACCGAGGACCCCACGCTCTCGCGCATCACGATCGTGGTCAGCGCCGAGGACACGCCCATCGAGCAGATCACCAAGCAGCTCCATAAGCTCATCAACGTCATCAAGATCCAGGACCTCGATCCGGCTGAGTCAATCGACCGCGAGCTGGTGCTGTTCAAGGTCAACGCCACACCGGAGCGGCGTCACGAGATCATCGAGATCGCCAACGTGTTCCGCGCCAAGATCATCGACGTCGGCCGCAACTCGCTGACCATCGAGGCGACGGGCTCCACCGATAAGCTCCAGGCGATGGAGGACCTCTTCCGCGCGTACGGCATCAAGGAACTCGCACGAACCGGCAAGATCGCGCTGGCCCGCGGATCGCGGGACTCAGAAGCGCGCTGACATACACCTACCTGCATACACATCCGATCACGCACGACCGACATTGGGAGGCACACCGCACATGGCAACGATCTTCTACGAGAAGGACTGCGACCCGGCAATCATCAAGGGCAAGAAGGTGGCCGTTATCGGCTACGGCAGCCAGGGTCACGCGCACGCGCTCAACCTGCACGACTCAGGCGTCGACGTTCGCGTCGGTCTGCGCGCCGGCTCGAAGAACTGGGACAAGGCCAAGGAGGCCGGTCTGAAGGTCGCGACCGTCCGCGAGGCCGCCGCTGAGGCCGACCTCATCATGATCCTCGCGCCCGACGAGCTGCAGGCGCACATCTACTACAGCGAGATCCACGAGTCGATGACGCCGGGCAAGGCACTTGCCTTCGCGCACGGCTTCAACATCCGCTTCGATGCGATCGAGGCTCCCGAGGGCGTCGATGTCATCATGATCGCCCCCAAGGGCCCGGGCCACATGGTCCGCCGCGTCTACACCGAGGGCTCCGGCGTACCCAACGTCATCGCCGTCCATCAGGACGCGACCGGCGGCGCGTGGGACCTCGCGAAGTCGTACGCATGGGGCATCGGCGGGGCTCGTGCCGGCATCATCGTGACCACCTTCTCCGAGGAGACCGAGACCGATCTCTTCGGCGAGCAGGTCGTGCTCTGCGGCGGTCTGACCCATCTCATCCAGGCGGGTTTCGACACGCTTGTCGAGGCGGGTTACCAGCCCGAGATCGCGTACTTCGAGTGCCTGCACGAGGTCAAGCTCATCGTCGACCTCATGTTCGAGGGCGGCATGGCCAAGATGCGCGACTCCATCTCCAACACCGCCGAGTACGGCGACTACTACACCGGCCCCAAGATCATCACCGACGACACCAAGGACGCGATGGCCGAGGCGCTGTGGAACATCCAGAACGGTGGCTTCGCTCGCGACTGGATCCTGGAGAACAAGGCCGGCCAGCCGTGGTTCAAGTCGATGCGCCGCATCCATGCCGACGCGTACGTCGAGGAAGTCGGCTCGGAGCTTCGGAGCATGTTCTCGTGGATTAAGAAGGACGCGTAGGGACGCGAGGCGGGCGCAACCCTGCGCTCACGTCCTCGCGGGGCCCTGACGCCTACGGCGTCCGCCCCCGCTGCGGGATGTTCGCTTCGGGTCGTGCCCGACTCGCTGCGCTCGCACGATGCTTCAACCCGCACCATGGACCGAGATCAGATGCCTGGAACCGATAGGAGCGCGTACATGCAGAAGAAGTACCTGATGACGCCGGGTCCGACCCCCGTACCCGCCGAGGTCATGCTCACCATGGCCGCACCGATCATCCACCACCGCACGCCAGACTTCTCGGCGGCGTTCGCCGAGTCCATCAACGGCCTGAAGTACGTCTTCCAGACCGAAGGTGACGTGCTCCTGTTCGCGTGCTCCGGCACGGGCGTCATGGAAGCCGCGATCGTGAACTGCTTCTCGGCGGGAGACACGGTCATCGTGTGCCGCAACGGCAAGTTCGGTGACCGCCAGAAGAAGATCGCCGAGACCTACGGTCTGACCGTCGTCGATCTCGCGTACGGCTGGACCGAGGTCGTTCGTCCGGCCGACATCGCGGCGGCGCTTGAGGCGCACCCCGAGGCGCGCGGCGTCATCGTGACGCAGTCCGAGACCTCCAGCGGTGTGCTCAACGACGTCAAGGCGATCGGCGAGATCGTGGGACCGATGGAAGATGTCGTGCTCATCGTCGACTCGATCACCGGCATCGGTGCCGTCGAGTGCAAGACCGACGAGTGGGGCCTGGACGTCGTCATGACCGGCTCGCAGAAGGGGCTCATGCTTCCGCCGGGTCTGGCTGCCTGTACCGTCTCCAAGAAGGCGTGGAAGGCCTACGAGCGCTCCACGCTTCCCAAGTTCTACTTCGACTGGATGAGCTATCAGAAGAACGTCGCCAAGGACACGACGCCGTTCACTCCGGCCGTCACGCTCGTGCTCGGCCTCAACGAGTCGCTCAAGATGATCCGCGAGGAGGGCATCGAGAACACGATCGCCCGGCACTCCCAGCTCGCCGAGGCCACGCGCCGCGGCTGTGAGGCGCTCGGCCTGAGGCTCTTCGCTCCGCCCGAGGGTCGCGGCAGCGCCGTGACGCCGGCGTGGGTGCCCGACGGCATCGACGGCAAGAAGGTCGTCAGCATCCTCAAGAACAAGTACGGCGTCACCATCGCCGGCGGCCAGGACGACTACGTCGGCAAGATCATCCGGATCGGCCACCTGGGCTACTTCGGTCAGTTCGACATCATCACCACGCTCACGGCGCTCGAGATGACGCTCGCTGAGCTTGGCTACGAGTTCACCCGCGGCGCCGGCGTCGTCGCGGCCGAGTCAGTATTCATGGAAGGGTAGGGGACCACGCATGAAGGTACTTGTCGCCGAGCAGATCGCCGCTAGTGGCATCGAGCTCCTGAAGTCGAAGTTCGATGTCGACGTGAAGACCGATCTGACGCCCGAGGAGCTCGTGGCCGCGATTCCGGCGTACGACGCGCTCGTCGTGCGTTCGGCAACGCAGGCAACTCGTGAGGTCATCGAGGCCGGCGTGAATCTCAAGATCATCGGTCGCGCCGGGGTCGGCGTGGATAACGTCGACGTCGACGCGGCCACCTCGCGTGGCGTCATCGTGTGTAACGCGCCGACGTCCAACATCGTGTCAGCCGCCGAGCAGACGCTCGCGCTCATGCTCGCCATCGCGCGCAAGACGCCGCAGGCCAACGCCTCGATGCATGCCGGCAAGTGGGAGCGCTCGAAGTTCACCGGCACCGAGCTCTACGAGAAGACGCTCGCCGTCATCGGCCTGGGTCGTATCGGCTCGCTCGTCGCCGAGCGCGCACGCGGCTTCGGCATGAAGCTCATCGGTTTCGATCCGTACACCTCCGAGGAGCGCGCCGCCAAGATGGGCGTCACCCTCTACGAGACGATCGACGAGATGCTGCCGGTCGCCGACTTCATCACGGTGCACCTGCCCAAGACCAAAGAGACGATCGGCATGTTCGGCGCCGAGCAGTTCGCGAAGATGAAGGACGGCGTGCGCCTGGTCAACACCGCGCGCGGCGGCATCTACCAGGTCGAGGCGCTCGCCGACGCGGTGCGCGCAGGCAAGGTCGCCGGCGCCGGCATCGACGTGTTCGAGGTCGAGCCGTGCACCGACAGTCCGCTCATCGAGTTCGACAACGTCGTGCTCACCCCGCATCTGGGTGCGTCGACCGCTGAGGCGCAGGACCGTGCCGGCGAGCAGATCGCCGAGTACGTGGTGCTCGGCCTCGAGGGCCGCATGGTCCCGACCGCCGTCAATGTCGCGCCCGTGCCGCAGGAGGTCATGGAGAAGGTCGGACCCTACATCGACCTCGCGCAGGACCTCGGAACGATGCTCGCGCAGATCGCGCGCGGTGGCGTCGAGGAGCTCGACATCCTCACGATCGGCCAGCTCGCCGACGACGACACGCGCATCGTGCGCACGGCCGCGGTCAAGGGCCTGCTCACCCGCGCGAGCGACGAGGGCGTCAACTTCGTCAACGCCGAGTACCTCGCCGAGCAGCGCGGCATCAAGATCACCGAGACCAAGCGCGCCGAGACGCACGACTTCGTGTCGATGCTCGTCCTGCGCGCCGTCACGCCGCACGGCCCCATCGACATCGGCGCGGCCCTGCTCGGCAAGCGCGATCAGCCCCGCATCGTCTCCATGCTCGGCTACGAGCTCGACATGGCGCCCAGCAAGAACATGGCGTTCTTCCAGTACAAGGACCGTCCGGGTGTCATCGGCAAGGTCGGTACGATCGTTGGAGAGGCCGAGGTCAACATCGCGACGATGGACGTCGGTCGCCTCGAGGCCGGCGGTACCGCGCTGATGGGTCTGAACCTCGACTCGCCGCTGTCGCCTGAGACGCTCGCACACATCGCAACCGATCTCGATGTCGACGACGCCTGGTACGTGGAGCTGTAGCCGATGCCCGTTAGGGGCCACATGAGCGAGCGAATGGCTAGAATCCCATTGTTGATAGTTGCCGGCATGGTCGTCCTTGTGATTCTTGTGAGCGGTAACCTGAGCGCCATCGGTGTAGGCGGGACATCGATGCTCTCCGATCCGATTGCGCTCCCTCGGTTGGCCATCGCGGCTGTGCTGGTGTGTGCCGCGTGGCTCGCGTGGTTTGCGATCGGTATGCAAGACGGCCCGTCGCTGCGATTCGACTTGGTCTGGGCGGCTCTGGCGGCCTTGGCCTGCTGGGCCATGCTGTCGACCGCGTTGTCTCCACACCGTTTGCTCGCTGTGCTCGGACAGTCCGAGCGGCTCGAGGGCGCGGTCAGCGTTGTCATCTACTGTCTCTTGTATGGCATCGGGCTGCAGGTGGTGCGTCACGTGAGGGCGGCGCGGGTGCTTGCGACGGCGGTTGTCGTCTCTGCAGCGGTGCTGGCGTTGTACGGCGTCGCGCAGTGGATGGGAATCGATCCTGCAAACTACACATGGGAGGGCTACGGCTTCTCCATGCGGCGCGCTTTCGCGACTATGGGCAACCCAAACTACCTGGCTGGGCTACTCGTGCTGGCACTGCCCATCTCAATCATGCTGACCATAGGAAGTCAGGCAACCGCTCGCCGCTGGGCGTGGGGGGGCGCCACCATGCTGGTCGGCGGCGCGCTCTTCCTCACGTTTACTCGCGCCGCATGGCTGGCAGCGGCGCTCGAGGTGATTCTGATCTCCGTGTATTACTTCCGAAGTCGCGCGCGGGACAAGGGTCTCGATTCGGCGGTCTCCTCGTCGGGTCCCGTTCTCGCAGTTGCGTCAGCCGTACTTGTGATACTCGTCATCGTCTCCGTGTGGGGATCGGCGGAAACGAACGTTGTCAGCCGCGTTCAGGATGCACTCGCGCTTCGCAATAGCGCTGGCGAGCGCGTCTTGACGGCTCGAATCGCCCTGGATGCAGCTGCCACTAGGCCGGTGTTCGGTTACGGACCCGATGCGTTCCTACCTGCGTTCAGGTTGCACAGAACGGAAGCGTACGTTGACGAGTTCGGGGTAGGGGCAACATCGAGTAACGCTCATTCTTGGCCACTCCAGTACGCGGCTACTGTTGGTTTTGTCGGGGCGCTGCTTCTCGTGACGGCCATCGTGCTTGGGCTCGTGCGATCACGACGATACATGTCGAGCGCTAGCACTAATGCGTCGGGTTTGCTGATGGCAGGTATCTGGATTGGATGTCTCGGCTTCGTCGTGGACATGCTCTTCAACGTAGCCGTTCTAGGAGCTACTGTGCCCTTCTGGGTCTTGCTGGGAGTGCTTGGGGCACCATCCGCGCCGGAGGTTCGTCTGGGCGCGACGTGGCGGTGGCTCGGCGCGGCCGTCTTCGCGGTCGCCACCGGAGCCGCCATTCTGGCCGCAGGGTCGGTAGTGTCCGCGGATGTGGCTCACGGGGCGGCGACCGCTGCCTTTCTCGGTGAAACCGATCGCGACGCCCGGACGCTCGCGCTGAGAGCGCGGACCAGCAACCCCACGTCCGTGAAGTACGCGGGCACACTTGCCCAGGTCAGCGCCGACAGAGTGTTCAGGGCTATTGCTGGTGAGGCGCCGCCCGAGACGGTCCGGGCCCTGTACGAGATAGCTGATGCGGACTTCACCAAGACTCTGGAGATGCACCCGGCCGACTACCATGCCCGCGCATGGTACGCCGCTATGCAGGCATATGCCGGGGGTTACCTGAAGGATTCGGAGCTATTGAAGCAGTCAGCAGAAACGGCAGGTCGCGCGCAGGCGCTGGATCGGCATCACGACAACGTTCGGGCGCTTGCGTCGGGGGACACGTCAATTGAGGCCATTCAGCAGGCGCTGGGCGTCCCGCGGCTCCCATAGCGCCAGCGTGCGCACGTGAGCCGTGACCGCACGCAGATGATTGAAGACGATGATTGTCTGCACGTAACGGGGCACAGTCATTGTGGTAGGCAGGGCTACTTGACGGAGTGAACAACCATGAGCGATCAGGTCTACATATTCGACACGACGCTGCGTGACGGCGAGCAGTCGCCGGGCGCATCCATGAACACCGACGAGAAGCTCGAGATCGCGCGCCAGCTCGTGCGCCTCAACGTCGACGTCATCGAGGCGGGTTTCCCGATCTCGAGCCCCGGCGACTTCGAGAGCGTGGCTCGCATCGGCGCTGAGGTCGGTGACGCTGCGGTGGTCTGCGGGCTGTCGCGCGCCATCCCCAAGGACATCGAGACGGCAGCCGCCGCGCTCAAGACCGCCGCACGCCCGCGCATCCACACCGGCATCGGCGTCTCCGAAAGCCACCTGCGCGACAAGCTGCGCATCTCGGGCGACGAGGCCATCGAGCGCGCGGTGGCCGCGGTCAAGCTCGCCCGCACCTTCGTCGAGGACGTCGAGTTCTACGCCGAGGATGCCGGCCGAGCAGAGCCGGCCTTCCTCTACCGCATGGTCGAGGCGGCCATCGCCGCCGGCGCAACCGTCGTCAACATCCCCGATACCACCGGCTACACGTATCCCGAGGAGTTCGGCGCGCTCATCGCCGGCCTCGCGAACCACGTGAGCGGCATCGAGAACGCCACGATCGCCGTGCACTGCCACAACGACCTGGGCATGGCCACGGCCAACGCGCTGGCGGGCGTGAAGGCGGGCGCACGCCAGGTCGAGTGCACCGTCAACGGTCTCGGTGAGCGCGCGGGCAACACGTCGATGGAGGAGGTCGTGATGGCCATCCGCCAGCGCGGCGACATCCTCGGCGTGCGCACCGAGATCAACACCCGCGAGATCATCCGCGCCTCGCGCCTCGTGAGCAGCATCACCGGCATCGTCGTGCAGCCCAACAAGGCCATCGTCGGCGCCAACGCGTTCGCACACAGCAGCGGCATCCACCAGGATGGCGTGCTCAAGGAGCGCTCGACCTACGAGATCATCGACCCGGCCGATGTGGGTGCCGGCGGCTCGTCGATCGTGCTCACCGCGCGCAGCGGGCGCCACGCGCTCAAGCACCGCCTCGAGGAGCTCGGCTTCTCGCTGCCCGAGGACGAGTTCGAGCGCGTGCACACCGCGTTCCTCGATTTGGCCGACAAGAAGAAGGAGGTCTTCGACGAGGACCTCGAGGCACTTGTGGGCGAGACGGAGCGCACCCTGCACGAGACCTATCACCTCGAGCAGGTGCACTTCACGAGCGGCGAGCCCGGTATCCCCACGGCGACCGTCGAGCTCATCACCGCCGAGGGCGAGCACCTCATCGACTCGAGCCACGGCACCGGTCCGGTCGACGCCGTCTACAAGGCGATCAACCGCATCGTGGACGTGGACAACGAGCTGACCGAGTTCCGGGTGCAGGCCGTCACGCGCGGCATCGACGCTTTGGGCGAGGTCACGATCCGCGTCACGGCGGGCGATGGCAACGTCTTCACCGGCCGAGGAGCGCACTCGGATATCCTTGTGGCTGCAGCCAAGGCGTACACCAATGCGCTGAACAGGCTGCTCGTCGCCGAGAAGAAGACGGTCGAAGAGGAGCTGTAGCGCCGCATGACCCGTATCGCCAACGCAGCCGCCTGGGTCGCAGCCGGGATGGTCTTCCTCGTCGCGGTCGTGTGGACCAACCTCACCGGGCTTGGCATCAGTGCCCAGCAGTTCACCTACGACGACGTCGCGCTACCGCGGTTCGCGGTCGCGCTCGTCGGCGTGGCGCTCGCCTGGGTACTCGTCTCGTGGCTCGTGTGGCGAGGCAATCCGCTCGGCGTTGACGTCACGTGGGCGCTGCTCGGCGGGTTGAGTGTGTGGGCGCTCGTCTCGGCTGCGCTGGCTGGCTCGCCGATCGTGTGGCTCGGACAGTCCGAGCGGCTCGAAGGCGCTGTGACCGTGGTGCTGTACGCGCTGCTGTTTGGCTTGGGGCTGCAGCTTGGGCGCTCGAAGCGGTTCGTGCGGCGGATCGGTGGGGCGCTTGTGCTCGGCTCGGCGCTGCTCAGCGTCCACGGGCTGTTGCAGACACTTAAGTTGGACCCCACGAACTACCTTGTGAGCGGATCGAGTCTCTATCTGGGATCGGCGTTCGCGAGTCTGAGTAACCCCAACTTCCTTGCAGCGCTGCTTGTTCTTGCGCTGCCGATCGCCATCGGCCTCGCGCTGACCGCCGAGAACCTCGTGGTCCGTATCGCGTGGTGGGTGTGCGCCGTGCTCGCGCTCGCGGCGCTGTACGCGACGTACTCGCAGGGCGCGTGGCTCGCGGCCGTCATCGAGCTAGCGGTGGGCCTCGCGCTGTGGCTTGCTGCGCGGCAGCGCGCGAGCGACGCGGTGGCCGAGGACGCCACGTCGTCGAGCACGCCCGCACGGCGTCGCATGAACCCCGCGCTGATCGCCGGCCTTGTGGTGGTCGCTGGTGTGGTGCTCATCGTTGCGGTGACCACATTCGCGACCTCTCGCGGCCTGCGCTTGTGGGGCTCGAGCCTCACTGAGACCAGCTCGGGTCGCATTCTGCTCATGCAGACCAGCGCCAACGCCGCCGGAGCCAAGCCGATTCTGGGATGGGGCCCCGATAGCTTCCTCGCCGCGTTTCGTCTCGAGCGACCCGACCGCTACATGGAGGTGTTCGGCGAGACCGCGACCAACTCCAACGCACACAACTGGGTGCTGCAGTACGCGACGACGACCGGCGTGATCGGGGCGCTGCTGTTGCTGTCGGCGCTGGCGTTCGGTCTATGGCGGGCACGACCTTGGCGGACAGACGATGCAACCGCCGCACTCGATATCATGCAGTGTGCGGTGTGGGCGGGTGCGCTCGGTTTCAGCATCCAAGCTGTCTTCAACGTTGCGATGCTCGCCTCAACGGTCCCGTTCTGGCTGCTGCTGGGTGCCATCTCCGCACCTCGCGCACGTCGCGTCTCAGTGCAGACCTGGGCCGGCGCGGCTGCGGTAGCCGTGTTCGGCGCGCTACTCGTCGCCGGTGCCTACGGCTCGTACCGGCTGATCGCTGCTGACTCGACCTTCCTTGCTGCCCGCGAGGTCTACTACACCGGCGACTTCGGCGCGTCGCACGATCTGGCGCTCGAGGCTGCGGCGCTCAATCCGCTCTCGGTGAAGTACTCGCGCGCGGCGGCGCAGGCGAGTGCCGAAAACGCGGTGCTCATGGCCGGCGCCGACGGCTTCGACGACGAATCAGTCCGCACGGCTTACGACCTCGCTGCAGAGGACTTCGCGCGGACGCTCGTCGTCGCACCCAACGACTACGCGGCTCTTGCGTGGCTTGCGGGTCTGCAGGCGCGGATAGGCGAGCGGCTCGGCGACGAGCAACTCAGGGCCGCAGCACAGCGAACCGCCGAGGAGGCAGCCGCGCTCGACCGCACGCACACGCACGTGCAACGCGTGCTGGCAGGGGAGACCGACAAGGGTGCTGCTCGTGAGGCGCTCTCGGCTCCTGGGCTGCCGTAGTGGGCGAGCGAACCAAGGTCGCGGTGCTGGTTGGCGCGCTCGAGGTGGGTGGGGCCGAGCTCGACATTGCCCGCAACTTCCCGCGACTGAATCGCAATGAGTTCGACGTCGTGGTGGTGAGCTTCGGGACGGCTGGAGCACTGGGGCCGGAGCTGGAGCGCCACGGCATCCGCGTGGTCGCCCGGCTCGACAGCGAGCGGGTCTCGGATGGTGTGCCCGCCCGAGCGTGGCGCTACGTCGCGGTCACGCGGTGGGTCGCGCGGGTCTTCGCCGACGAGCAGATCGACATCGCACACTTCTTCTTGCCGCACGCCTACGTGTACGGCATGGCGGCGTGCCTGCTCGGCCGTCGCAGCGCGAAGACGGTCATGAGTCGGCTCTCGCTGAACTTCTACGAGTCGAGTCACAGGATGATCGCGCGCGCCGAGCGCAGCTTCGCTCACCCCCGAGTCGATATCGCCATCGGCAACTCGCACCCCATCCTCACCGAACTCGCAGAGGAAGGCGTGGCTCCGGACAAGCTGCGGCTCATCCACAACGGCATCGAGGCCGCACCGCTGGCGCGCGGCACGGGCGATCGCGAAGAGGCCCGCACGGCGCTCGCGATCGCGCCCGATGCGTTCGTCATCGTCGCCGTCGGCAACCTGCACATCTACAAGGGCCACGCCGATCTCATCGAGGCGTGCGCACTCGTTGCGAGCAACCTGCCGCCGAGCTGGCGGCTTCTGATCGCCGGCCGAGACGAACAGGGCAACGCCGCCGCGCTCACATCGCTGGCGTCGCAGCGCGGCATCGCGGAGCACGTCGAGTTGTTGGGCCAGTGCGACGACGTCGCACAGCTGCTGCACGCCGCCGACGTGTTCGCGCACCCCTCGCACCACGAGGGCCTGCCAAACGCCTTGCTCGAGGCGATGGCAGCCGGGCTGCCGGTCGTCGCGACCGAGGTCGGCGGCATCCCCGAGGCGGTCGTGCCCGCCGGCGCGGTCGGCCAGACGGGCTGGTTGGTCGCGCCGCACGTGCCGCAGGCGCTGGCCGGTGCGATCGAGGCTGCCTGCGCGGACCCGGCGAGGCGCGCGGCGATGGGAGAGAGCGCGACCGCGCGCATCATGGCTGAGTTCTCGCTTGATAGCAGCGTCGCGGCGTACGAGGCGGTCTACCGAGGACTTCGCGACTAAACACGGCTCGCTTCCCGTACAATGTGCGGGCGAGTTCATGTCTGGTCATGAGCTGCCAACGCCGCATAGACACCGCCGGACAACGGCGCAGCTGCAATACAAGGAGTGCATGTGAGCGACCTCTATCTCGTCACGGGTGGGGCTGGGTTCATCGGCTCGCATGTTGTCGACGAGTTGTTGAGCCGGGGCGACCGCGTACGCGTCATCGACAACTTCGCCACAGGTCGCCGAGAGAACCTCGCTCACATCGCCGACGATGTTGAGCTGTTCGAGGGCGATATCCGCAGCTACGAGCGGGTGCATAACGCCGCGAGAGGCGTTGACTACGTCGTGCATCTTGCGGCATTGCCGTCGGTGCCGCGCTCGATTCAAGACCCGCTCACAACCCACGAGGTCAATACGACCGGCACCCTGAACGTTCTGCTCGCTGCGCGTGACACGGGGGCAAGGCGCGTTGTTATCGCCTCGTCGTCATCGGTCTACGGCGCGAACGTGGCCCTGCCCAAGCGCGAGGACATGGTGCTGCTCCCGATCTCGCCGTACGGCGTCACCAAGCTCGCCGCCGAGCGCTACTGCCGCGCGTTCTCCGAGGTCTACGGCCTGGAGACGTCGGCGCTGCGCTACTTCAACGTCTTCGGCCCGCGCCAGAATCCGCACTCGCAGTACAGCGCGGTCATCCCCAAGTTCATCGACCTTGCGCGCAAAGGTGAGCGGCCCGTGATCTTCGGCGACGGCTCCCAGACTCGTGACTTCACCTTCGTCGCCAACGTCGTCAATGGCACACTGGCCGCCACTACGGCCGAGAAGGCATCCGGGCATGCGATGAACGTCGCGTGCGGCGCCTCGACCTCGCTCAACGAGCTCGTGCATGTGATCGGCGAGGTGCTGGGCACGCCGGTCCAGTGCGACTTCGAGCCGGAGCGTATCGGCGATATCAAGGACTCGTACGCGGATGTCTCGCTCGCGCGCGAACTGCTCGGATACGAGCCGCACGTGTCGTTGCATGAGGGTGTGCAGCGCGTGGTGGCTGCGCTCGATGACGGTGGTGTGCAGTGAGCCAGAACGCCGTGTACGACTCCAGTAAGCGCGCTCCGGCGTTCATCGAGGAGATAACGGAGTCGTGGAAGTACCGCCACATGATCAAGGAGTTCGTGCGTCGCGACATCACGACTCGCTACAAGCGTTCGTACCTCGGCGTGCTGTGGACGATGCTCAATCCGCTCGGAATGATGCTCATCATGACGCTTGTCTTCTACAACTTGTTTCAGATGCAGCAGCCCAAGTTCCCGTTGTTCGTGTTCACCGGTCTGATCTGCTGGAACTTCTTCGCACAGGTAACCGAGGCCGCGCCGCGTACGCTGTTGTGGTCGGGCACGCTGATCCACCGCGTCTACCTGCCGAGAACGTCGTTCGCTCTGGTGGCGCTAGGCGGTGCGCTGGTGAACTTCCTGCTTTCGTTCATCCCGTTCGCGCTAATCATGGCGGCGCTGCGCGTCATGCCAGGACCGGAGATCCTCTTCGTACCGGTCGCGATCGTATTGCTGTCGCTGTTCTCCCTGGGCGTCGGGCTGATGCTCTCGTCGGTGGTCGTCTACTTCCCCGATGTGATCGACGCATGGGGAATAGCACTTATGGCGTGGATGTACCTCTCGGCGATCTTCTATCCCTACTCCATCATTCCGGAGTCGTATCGCTGGTGGTTCTTCAACCTCAACCCGATCTACCACCTGATCTTGCTGTTCCGCGATCCGCTCTACTACGGCAACTGGCCATCGCTTGCGCATATCGGTGCAGCGACGTTCGTGTCGCTGTCCACGTTGCTGGTCGGCTGGTTCATGTTCACCAGAAAGGCTGATGAGCTTGCCTACCGAATCTGAGCCCATCGTCGCGACCGAAGCCTGCGCAGGCGATGTCGTCTTGAGCGTCGAGAACGTGTCGATCGTCTACAAGGTGACCAAGGAGCGGATCACCTCGCTCAAGGAATACGCGATTCGTCGCGCCAAGCGCCAGCTCGTCATCGAGGAGTTCTGGGCGCTCAAGAACGTGAGCTTCGAGCTCCGGTCCGGTGAGGTGTTTGGCATCATGGGCAGTAACGGTGCCGGCAAGTCTACGATGCTCAAAGTCATCGCCCGGGTGCTCCGGCCGACCGCCGGCAGAGTGCGTGTGTGTGGCCATGTCGCACCGCTTCTGGAGATGGGCGCCGGATTTCACATGGAGCTCACCGGTCGGGAGAACATCTACCTGTACGGCTCGCTTCTGGGCTACTCGCGCACCGAGATGGACGAGAAGTTCGATCGCATCGTGTCCTTCGCCGATATCGGCGAGTTCATCGATTCGCCGCTTCGGACGTACTCGACCGGCATGGTCACGCGGCTCGGGTTTTCGATTGCGACCGACGTGAAGCCCGAGATTCTCATCGTCGACGAGATTCTCGGTGTGGGCGATGCGGCGTTTCAGCAGAAGAGCCGGGCTCGAATGCTCGGGTTCTGCGCCGAGGGCACGACGGTCATTCTCGTAAGCCATAACGCCGACCTGATGCGAACCACGTGTCAGCGCGCCATGTGGCTCGATCACGGCCAGGTGAAGATGATCGGGCCGATCGAAGAAGTCGCCGACGCCTACGCCGCAGCCACGATGGTCGTGTAGGGAAGCCTGGTGGGCGTGAGCAGCGACACGAGCGGTGAGCGCATTCACGTCATGGTTCTGACCTACGCGATGACCGCGGGCGGGTCGCGCACATTCATCTCGACGCTGCTCGAGCATCTCGACCGCGATCGGTATCGCCTTTCGCTCGCATCGATCCTCGATACCGATGAACCCGAGCTCCCGGCTGATGTACCCCACTTCTGGCTCTCTAGGGAGTCGCCCCAGCCCGCAGCTGCTGTGAGTCTCGATGCCGGCATCACCGCCGACTTTGGCGATTGGGTCGAGGAGCGTGTCCGACAGCTCGTCGCGCTTGTGGTCCGTGAATCCCCCGATGTGCTCGTGTGCGCACCGGAGCATGCCGCCGCGATCGCTGCGGCTGCGACGCCGTGGTTCCCGGCACACACGCGTGTCGTGGGTCGCATCGGTGCCGCGGTCGGGCGCGCGTTTCCACAGGACGGCGATGCTTCGCTCTACACGCGGCTGCTCGCCGACAACGTGGACGAGCTGGATCGCATCGTCGGTGTATCGCAGGTCATCGCGGACGACATGGTGCGACTCATGGGTGCCGACCCTACGCGCGTCGTGCTGCTCCACAACCCGGTCGACGTATCCCGCATTCGCACCGCAGCCGTCGAGCTGATGGCTCCCTCGATGTCGCAGCCCTACGACAGTGGCGAGCCGGTTCTCCTATTCGTCGGCAGGCTCGAGCGCGTCAAGGGTCTCGAGTCGCTGCTGCGGGCGTTCGCGACGCTGCGCGAGACGATCCCCGTGCAGCTGGTGATCGTGGGCGACGGAAGTCGCCGCAACTACTTGGATGCACTCGCCGTCAACCTCGGGATTAGAGCATCGGTCACGTTCGTTGGCACCGACGCGAATCCCTATCGCCACATGTCACGCGCGACGCTGTTCGTGCTTCCGTCCCGATCCGAGGGTATGCCCAACGTGCTGCTCGAATCGATGGCGTGCGGATGCCCGATCGTCGCGACTGACATCGAAGGCGGCGCTACTCGTGAACTGCTTGCCGACGGCGAGTGCGGGGTGCTCGTGCCCGTGGCCGATGCCGACGCGCTTACCGAGGCGATCGGCGACCTCGTGCGCGACCGCCCGCGCCGAGACGCGCTCGCTCAGCGCGGGCTCGTGCGTGTGTCCGAGTTCGATCCCGACGCCACGATCGCGCGCTACGACGAGGTGCTCGCGGCAGTCGCCCAGACGCCGCCGAGACGCGAGCAACCTGAGGTCGCCGAGACTCCCGATAGCGCCGACACGCCGGCACTCGGCGATGCGCACGCACCCGGCGACCCGGTGACTGCCACCGTTTCCGGCTCCGAGGCAACAGCCGTGGCTCCGCAACCGGTCGCATCCGGTGTTGCGACGCCGACGCATCCGTCGCTGTTCAGTCGCGTCATCGGCGTCCTCTCTCGGGTGAAGCGAGCGATTCTACCGCCACGCGTCCGGATGCCCGCGGTGGTCGATCAGTCGGGCTCGCGGATCCCCGAGAGCACGCGCACTCGCGCCGTCGTGCTCGCGCTCACGCGAGACGTCCCCGCCGTTGCCGCGATGACCGATGCGTTGTCCGGTTCGCTGCCCGATGCCGGCGTCGACGTGGTGCTGGCCGTGGCTTCGTGCGCGGCGGCGCGCGCCGGAACCGCACCGGTTGCGGTGGTGGCGCTGGAAGCCGTGGGTGTCCCAGCCACACTCACCACTGACGATCTTGCGGTCGCTGTTCCCGACGCCAGTGCCCAGTATCTGGGCTGGGCCATCGGCCTGGCCGAGAACCTCGCCCTGACCGTGCGCGAAACCGGCGCCGATGTCGTTATCGCGCAGGGCTACGACGCCGCACTGCCGGCACTCATCGCGAAACGCCATCTCATCGGCGACGTTCCGCTCATCGTCGAGCATCACGGCCGCATCTCGCAGATCGCAGGCTGGTGGGCCGATGAGCCCGTCAGCGACTTCATGCGTGAGTATCTGCCCGACACGGATGCGCTCGTTGTGTCAGCAGTCGACGACGCCGCAGACATGGCCGACTACGGGCAGCGCGCTATCGAGAAGGTCGCGGTCATCGAGCCGCCGATCGACGCCGAGGCGGTGCTCGCTCGGCTCGGGGGAGGGGCCGCGGCCGATGAGGCTGTGCCGCCGTTCACGGTCGTGCTCGATCTCGATGTCGATTCGTGGGACGAGTGCGCGCCGCTGTTCGCCGCGCTGTCCATCGCACGAGAGAAGGAGCCGTCGCTGCGGTTCGTCGCGATTGGGCGGTATCCCGACAGCGCGCCAGGTGAGGGCGTGGACCTTGAGCTCGCGGATGTGCCCTCCGATGCGGGATCGCTCGCACAGACCGCGGCGGTGCTCGTCCATTGGCGCGCGAGCGTGATCGACTCGCTTCCGGACGCACCCGTCGCCGCGCTGCTCGCCGGCGTGCCGGTGCTCTGCACGCGTGCCTCGGAGCACGTGAGCGAGGTGCTGTCGGCGGGCGTCATCTGGTGGCTGGCGACGGTGCCCGACGCCGATGACATCGCGGAAGACGTCCTCACCTACGTCTGGGCGCGCGAGCGCGCGGCGACACTGGGTGATGCCGGGCGTCAGCGAGTGGGCGCAATCTCTGCGCAGGCCGCGAGTCGTCAGATGGCAGAGATCATCAGCACGCTGGTGCCCACGCCCGAGACGGAAGGCGCCTGATGGCCGCCGGGCGCACTACGCGCGTCTTGCTCGTGACCTCGGCCATGCGCCGAGGCGGTGCCCAGGCGTTCGTGCAGCTTCTGCTCGAGAAGCTGGACCGCAAGCGATTCGAGCCGCATCTGCTCATCACGTCGGACGAGGAGTCCGAGTACCCGATACCGCCCGACGTTGTGACGCACAGGCTTGACGGGGACGCCGCGCGGCTCCCGCGTCTCGTACTCGATCTCGGTGACGCTGGGCAGCCAGGCGACCAAGCGGACCTCGGCTGGGTCGCCGAGGAGGCGCGCCGTATCGCTGCCGCGGTCCGTGCGGTGCATCCCGACGTGGTCTTCACGTCTCCCGAGTGGACGACTGTGATCGTGGCGGCCGGCGCTTCGCTGTTCCCGGCCGACACGCGTTTCGTCGGCCGCATCGACGCGCCTGCCTCTGTGGCGTTTCCCGAGCAGGGCGTGGGTTCGGTGTTGCGGCCTGTAGCCGCCCGCTACCTGCGCGATGCCGATACGCTCGTCGCCGTCTCGCACCCGATCGCCGATGATCTCGTCGCGGCGTTCGCGGTGCCTCGCGACCGCATAGAGCTGATGCGCAACGCCGTCGACCTCGCCGCCGCGTCAGCGATGGCGGTCGAGCAG
The DNA here is from genome assembly GCA_013334745.1 of Coriobacteriia bacterium. Classification (NCBI taxonomy): domain Bacteria; kingdom Bacillati; phylum Actinomycetota; class Coriobacteriia; species Coriobacteriia bacterium. Next base: position 451 of record JAAXWY010000016.1, on the reverse strand, counting down.
ATAGAGCCCGGCGTGTTCGAGGACGGCGTGCAAAGCGTGCTGTACGTGGGACGGCTCAACCGCGCCAAGGGCCTGGACTACCTGCTTCGTGCATTCGCTCGCCTGGGCGCCGGGCGCACCGCGCGTCTCGTGATCGTGGGCGACGGTGAGTACGGCGTGTTCCTGCGCGCGCTCGCAGTTCATCTGGGACTTAGCGACCGCGTCCATTTCGCGGGCGCTCAGGTCAACCCGTTCAAGTACATGGCTCGAGCGGATCTGCTCGTGCTGCCTTCGCTGTCCGAGGGGCTGCCGACCGTGCTCGTCGAGGCCATCGATCTTCTCGCTAACCGGGTTCCGTGCGAAGCCGGCGTTGCTCTGGTTGTCGCCATCGTGTCCGCAATGAAGAACCAGTCGACCGCACCGGCGATGGTCATCCTCGGTGACCTCAGCATTCAGGGAAACATCAAGGCCG
>JAAXWY010000015.1 GCA_013334745.1 Coriobacteriia bacterium | reverse complement strand
TGGAGGATCAGGGCTCGGGCGTGTTGTTCGACCTCTCGCGATTCGGCATCCACGACGAACCCACCGTGGGCGCTTCAGTCGCTGCGGGTGCATCGGTCGTCACAGCATCGGGCGACAAACTGCTCGGAGGACCGCAGGCCGGGCTGCTCGTGGGCAGGGCCGACGTCGTTGCCCGGCTGAAGAAGCATCCCATGGCGCGGGTGTTGCGCTTGGACAAGATGACCCTTGCCGCCCTCGAGGCGACGCTTCGCGTGTGTCTCGATGAAGAGCGGGCCCTGCGCGAGATTCCGACGCTGCGAATGCTCACAACGCCGCAGGCCGAGATCCGCTCGCGCGCCGAGGCCCTCGCGGCCCGGGTTCGCGATGGCGTGGGAGAGGCCGCCGAAGTCACGACCGCCGACGACATCGCACGCGCCGGCGGCGGCTCGCTGCCGCTTGCCGACATCGCGAGTGCGGTCGTCGTCATCGCGCCACGCACCATGGCCGTCACCAAGCTCGAGACGCTCCTGCGCTGCGGCGCCCAGCCGGCGATCGTAGCGCGCGTCAAGGGCGACCGGCTGTTGATCGATCCGCGAACGCTGGTAGCGGCTGCCGAGGAGGACATCGTCGTCACCCGGCTGGCCGAGATTCTTGTAGGCCCAGGAACGGCTTCGGCCTAGTACCCCACGCTGGTGGCAAGTCTCGAGTCGAACGACTTGCTGTCCATGCAGTGCATCCGTGCGACCTCGCGGCTGACCCGACGCTGACGCACGAGCTCGGCCAGGCGCGCATCGAAGATCGTCATGCCGTCGCGTAGTCCCGACTGCATGACCGTCTCGAGTTGGTGGGTCTTGCCCTCGCGGACGAGGTTGCGCACGGCGCCGTTGGCGATAAGCACTTCGGCCACGCACACCCTGCCGCCTTCAATGAGCGGCACGAGCCTCTGCGCAACCACTGCATGAAGCGAGGACGCGAGCTGCAGCCGGATCTGTTGTTGCTGGTGCGGTGGAAACGCATCGATGATCCGGTCGATCGACTGAGCGGCGCTATTGGTGTGCAGTGTCGCGAACACGAGGTGGCCGGTCTCGGCCGCGCTGACCGTTGCGCTGATGGTCTCGGGGTCGCGCATCTCCCCGATGAGCAGCACGTCGGGGTCCTCGCGCAACGCTGCACGCAGTGCGGGAGCGAACGCGTGCGTATCCACACCGACCTCACGCTGCTGCACGATCGAGCGCTTGTGCTCGTGCACGAACTCGATCGGATCCTCGATCGTGATGATGTGGGCGGTGTGTTCGGTGTTGATCTTGTCGATGATCGCCATGAGCGTGGTCGTCTTACCGCTGCCGGATGGGCCCGTCACGAGGACGAGACCCTGCTTGAGCCCAGCGAAAGAGCCCACCGCCTGGGGTAGCCCCAGGTCTTCGAGATGCGGTGGCTCGTAGGGGATGCGCCGCAGCGCCGCAGAGGCGTTTCCTCGCTCGTGAAACGCACTGACACGATAGCGGCCAAGGCCGCGTCGGCCGAACGAGAAGTCGATTTCCAGGTCTCGCTCGAACGCTTCGCGCTGCTCGTCGTTCATCATCCCCGTGACGAGCGTGGCGGTCATATCGGGTGTGAGGATACGCGCGTCGGGCATGACGACGAGTTCGCCGTCGATGCGAGCGGTCGGGGGAACGCCCGGCGAGATGTGCAGGTCACTCGCTTGCGCTTCGACGACGAACGAAAGCAGATCGTCGATCTTGGGCGGCTTCCGGTCCGCCGCGCTGCCTTTGGCATCAGACGAGCGCCTGCGACGCCCTTTGGGATCTACTGAACCCGCCATATGAGGTACCCCCTTCGATGAACCGGGGAGCAACACGTGCCACCCAAGCCGCGCCCCCCATGAGCCACAGCACGAGGATAGCCGCAGCTCGTGACATTGTCGCGTCCCCACAGCGCGACGAGCACGTCGTCGTGCAGGCACCTTGCCGTTGGCGCCGGGATGACCGACGCTAGACTGCGATCATCCGTCTTGGCTAGGAGACTCGCCCGTGGCGTCTGAAACATCGCTCGTTCTGGGGACCGCCGGTCACATCGACCATGGCAAGTCCGCGCTGGTCAAAGCGCTGACCGGTACTGACCCGGACCGGCTGCCCGAAGAGAAGGAGCGGGGAGTCACCATCGAGCTTGGGTTTGCGCAGCTGCTGCTGCCCAGCGGTCGCAGCATGGGCGTCGTCGACGTACCCGGCCACGAGAAGTTCGTGCGACAGATGGTTGCCGGGGCCACGGGAATCGACGTGGTCATGCTGGTCGTGGCAGCTGACGACGGTGTCATGCCGCAGACGCGTGAGCATCTTGCAATCATCGAACTGCTCGGCATCGACACGGGTGTCGTCGCAATCACCAAGGCGGATCTTGCCGATGAAGAGTGGCTCGAGATCGTGCGCTCTGACGTCGAGGGGCTTGTTCGCGGGACCGGACTCGAGGGCGCGCCAATCGTCGCCGTGAGTGCTCGTGCGGGCACCGGACTGCCGGAGCTGCTCGAGACGCTCGATGTCGTCGCTTCGCAGGCGACCTCGCGCCATGCCGAGCTGCCGATGCGACTTCCTGTGGATCGCGTGTTCACGATCGCCGGTGCAGGCACCGTCGTCACCGGGACGATGTGGTCGGGCTCCGCGCGAAAGGACGACCCGGTCGAGATCTACCCGCAGGGCGCTCGCGCCAGAGTCAGAAGCGTCCAGGTGCACGGCGCAGCGGTGGAGACGGCGCGAGCGGGTCAGCGGGTCGCCATCAACGTCGCCGGCGTGGAGCGTGCCGATATCGCTCGGGGCGATGTCATCGCGGCGCCGGACAGCCTTACCGTTACCGACCGCTTCGACGCGCGCTTCACCTACCTCGGCACCCCCGGGGACGATAAGCCGTTCGTGTCCGGTGCGCGCGTCCACGTGAACCACGGGACCCGCGAGGTGCTCGGCAGGGTGCTGCTCATGGAATCCGAGCGGCTGCACCCCGGCGAGAGCGGCCTGGCGCAGATCCGTCTTGAGGACCCGCTGGCGCCCCGCTATGACGATCGCTTCATCGTCCGCAGCTACTCGCCGGTGTACACGATCGGCGGTGGCGTGGTGCTCGACGCGTTGCCGCCACGCCGGACCCAGCTTCGGCCCCACGAGCGTGAGCTGCTCGAGGCGCTGGTGGCCCACGACCTATCGAGCGCGGCAACAGGCCTGCTCACTTCGCGTGCGGTGCCGATGACCTCGGCGCAGGTCGCGGCCGCGCTCGGTGTGACGCGGGCGGTCGTCGCCGATGAGCTGAATCGCGCCAAACTCGCTCGGCTCAAGGTCGGAGCCGACACGTACTTCGTGACCGAGGAGGCGCTGGATGCGCTCATCTCGGCTGTCGAACGAGAACTGCTCGCGTTTCATGACGCAAACCCCACGGCGACGGGGCTTGCGGCCAACGCCCTGCGAGACACCGTCGACAAGCGCGTTGAGCCGAAGGTGTTCGATGCCGTGCTCGGCTTGGCGGCCGAGCGCGGAGTCGCTGCGACCGATGCCGGGCTCGTTCGCCACCCCAAGGCAGCAGTGAGTGCGCTTGCCGCCGAGGCGGATGCAGAGCGTGCGCTTCTTGAACTCCTCGCGACGCAGGCGCTCGCTCCTGTCGCGGTTGCCGAGCTGGCAAGCGGCACCGGAGCGGATCTCGGCGTGACCCGCAAGGTGCTCGGAAAGCTCGTCAATGACGGGCGCGTGATACGCGTGAACAGCGAGCTGCACTTCTCGGAGGGCGCGATACAGGGCGCACGCGCCGCCATCGCTGCGCGCATCGCCGAACTCCCCGCGGGCGCGACGGCGGCGGAGCTGAGGGAGGCCCTCGGGGTCAGCCGCAAGTACGCGATCCCGCTGCTCGAGTACTTCGACTCGCAGGGCTTCACGCGACGCGAGGGAGACCTGCGGGTGCTGCGCGAGGGGTAGTACCCGCGCTATGACGGTGGTGCGATCCTCGGCAGTGTGATCGTGAAGCGTGCGCCGCCGGTAGGCGAGTTTTCCGCGCTGATTGTGCCGCCATGCAGGTCGACCAGGCGATCGGCGATCGCGAGCCCGAGTCCTGCGCCGCCCGAGTCGCTCGGGCGAGGACCTTGTGTGCGATAGAAGCGATCGAAGATGCGGTCGAGCTCGTCGGCGGGGATTCCCGCGCCGTCATCGGTGACGACGAAGCTGACCCGGTTGGTATCCCACTCCGCAGCCAGCGCGATCATGCCGCCGTCGGTTGTATGGGCGAATGCGTTCTTCAGGATGTTGAGCAGCGCTTGATCGAGCAAGTCGGGATCTCCCAAGACCCAGAGGTCCGACGGGGCCTCGATCGTCACACGGCGGTCGCCCAAAGAGCGCAGCCGAGCCGCCCCCTCCTCCAGGATCGTGCGCACCTCCAAGGGCTGGAATGTGTGGGCAGCGCCCTCGAGGCGCGCCAACGACAGCAACTCGTCAAGCAGCCGAGCCATGCGCTTGGACTCGCTGTCGATCATCTCCAGAGCCTCGTGGGACTCGGGGGCGCTCAAGTGGCCGGAGCGCAGCAACTCGATGTTGCCACGCATGATCGCCACAGGGGTCCTGAGTTCGTGGCTGGCGTCCGCGACGAACCGGCGCTGCTCGGCGTACGCATGCTCGAGTCGTTCGAGCATAGCGTTGAGGGCGCGCGCCAAGACCCCAAGCTCGTCCTCCGGGCCGTTGTACGCGATGCGCTTGCCGGGGGAGGCGAGCGAGATAGACGACGCATCGGCGGCCATTCGAGAGAGCGGCTGCAGTGAGCCGCGGGCCGCCCAGATCGACAGGACGGAGCCGAGGATGATGACGACCACACCCGCCGCACCGAGTGCCCCTGCGACACCGCCGGCGACGATACGCGCGTTGTCATCGGCGAGTGCGGCCTGGAATGTGCCGAGGCGCTTTCCGTTGGAGGCGAGTACCGGCACTGTGAGCGTTCGGTAGTGCTCGTCAACGACTTGGACCGAGCCGAAGACAGTCCCCGGCGCGTTGGCACGAAACGCCGCGTTCCCGCTGGCTGTGTCGAGCCGAATCTCCGAGTTGGAGAGCGTCGGACCTCCCACGAGATTGACCATGAGGATCGGGCTGAGATTGGCCTGACCGCCCGAGCGCCCGGACAGGTACTCGCGCGTCGCCGTCACGAGCGCCTCGGTTGCAGGAGCGCTTCTCACCGCCGCCGAGTAGGCGGACGCCTCGCGAACGAGGGCACGGTCGACTTCAGCGTTGAGGTTTCGGTACGTGATGCCGTACGCGATCAGGCACAGGGTGACGATGGCGAAGGACGTAGCCAGCGACATGGTCACCGCGACTCGAGCACTTGCTGAGAGGCGGCGCCTAGGCGCGGACACGGTATCCGGCACCCCGAACGGTCTCGATGACCGATGGATTGCCATCGCGATCGAGCTTACGTCGCAGGTAGCTTACGTACACATCCACCACGTTGCTGCTGGCGTCGAACGAGATACCCCACACGGCATCGAGCAGTTGCTGGCGCGAGAGTATCTGGTCCTCGTGGCGCATGAGGTACTCCAGAAGCGCGAACTCGCGGCTTGGTAGATCCGCGCGAATATCCTCGCCGCGCGTGACGACTCTCGTCTTCGTGTCGAGCACGATGTCGCCGACTTCGAGCACGCGACCGGTCGCGACCCCCTGACGGGCGGCAGCGCGTACGCGTGCAGCGAGTTCGGCGAATGCGAAGGGCTTCACCAGGTAGTCATCGGCTCCGGCGTCGAGCAGGTCGACCTTGTCATCGACGTCGCCGAGCGCGCTGACGACGATCACCGGCACGTTCGGACTCGATACCCGGAGGGCCTTGAGGACCTCTTCGCCCCGACCGTCCGGAAGGATCAGGTCCAGCAGGATCAGGTCGAACTCATACGTCGTGCCGAGCGTGATCGCCTCGGCGACGGTCGCGGCGCGGGAGACCGCGTGCCCCTCGGCCGTCAGGCCCTTCACGACGAATGAAGCGATGCTGTCCTCATCTTCAACCACGAGTATTCGCACCCTAGTTGCTCCCGCCCGAGTCGCTGTCGCTGTCGTGTCCATCATCGGAGGAGTGATCGGAGTCATCACTCTCGTGAACCGGTGGCTTCACGACCTCAAAATCATCATCGTCATCATCATCCCCGTCGTCTTTCGAGGAGTGCGGCTTCTTGGTGGTCGCCCCACCTGAGTCTCCACCCGACGCTCCGCCTGATGAGCGCGCGCCGGAGCCGCTCGAGCCACCGGCGCTCTTCTTGCGGGGCGTGGACGCAGCGACCGTCTTGGGCGGGGTGGTCGTGCCGGTCGCCGCGGATGTCGCTGCCATCGTGGATGTTGCCGTTGCGGACTCGACAGGGCGATCGGTGACAACTATCGGCACCTCGGCCGCACTGGGGCCCCGATGTGTTCCGGCCACGCCGAACGCCACTGTCGCCGTGCCGAGAACGACGGTGGCCAGTACTGCGAGGTTCAGAGTGCGCTTCATGTATCGCCTGATTTCATCTGATCGCCGTAGGCATTGTCTCACCTGCCGGCGAGTTGGTCGCTAGTCGTCCGGGTTGTTCGAGTCGTGGCACTTCAGACACGAGTGCGATCCATAGCCGCTCGGGTGGCAGTTCTTGCACGCGAAGCTGCGCGAGGAGTGCTCGCCACCCGGGATGCGAGGATGCGAGAACGCCCAGCTGCGACCCGGGCTCTTGTGGCAGCTGGAGCACTGCCCGCTTGAGTGTCCGCTCGGGCGGTTGTGGCAGCTCGAACAGCTCGAGCCCGTGCCCGGGTGCGAGAACGCCCAGCTGCGGCCGACTCGCTTATGACACTGCACGCACTGCCCGCTCTCGTGACCTCCCGGACGCTTGTGGCAGCCCGAGCAGCTCGAGCCGGAGCCCGGGTGCGAGAACGCCCAGCTGCGGCCGACTCGCTTGTGGCACTTCACGCACTGCCCGGCCTTATGCCCGCCGGGACGCTTGTGGCAGCCCGAGCAGCTCGCGCCCGAGCCGGGGTGTGAGTACGCCCAGTTCGCGCCGGTCCGCTTGTGGCAGCTCGAACACTGCCCGCTCTTGTGACCGCCGGGCCGGCTATGACACGAGGTGCACGTGGATCCCGAGCCAGGGTGCGAGAACGCCCAGCTGACACCCGCCTTGCGATGGCACTGGTTGCACGAGCCGGACTTGTGGCTCGCAGGCCTGGTGTGGCACGACGAGCAGGTCGAGCCAGCGGTCGGGTGCGAGAACTTCCAGTCGACACCGGCGTGTTTGTGGCAACCGGTGCACGCGCCGTCGCGGTGCTTCGCGGGGCGATCGTGACAGTCGGCGCAGTTGCGGCCCGCCGTGTGGGTGAACGCCCACTTCTGACCGACTGCGGGGTGGCACTTCGTGCAGGCGGTGTCCTCGGTGTGACCCATGGGGCGCTTGTGGCAATCAGCGCACTCGACGCCACTCGTCGGGTGGACGAACACGAACTGCTCGCCCGTCGTGTGACAGGTGGTGCACTCGCCGCGGGGCTTGTGCTCAGGGGTGTGACACGACGAGCACGCGGTCTTGGACATGGTGTGGCACCGCGAGCAGGTGACTGTCTTGTGACCCGCGAGGTCCGCTGCGCCACCGTCGACGACGGCCTTGGTCGTCTCGGCGGAGGCCATCTTCTGAACGGCCGCAGCGTTGAGGATGCCGGCCTGCTCGAGCTCGGTGACCGTGACGTCATGCCCGGCGGTGGCGTGGCACTGGACGCACGGCTTGCCCGCCGAATGCTTCGCGTGATCGAATCCGGCGATCTTGGGGTCGATGGTCTCGTGGCAACGCAGGCACCTGGTGTCCGGAACCTCCGCCGGATTCAACCGCGGGAACAGAGTGTCGCCAGTCAGATGCGCCGACACTTCCTTCATCGCCTCGAACTTGTGGGTGAGGCGTGCGGTCTGGCTTTCGTCGACGTGACAGTCCACGCACGAGATGCCGCTGTGTGGACCCTCGGCCCACGCCTCGTGGTACGGGCCCATCTCATGGCAGGCGCTCCCACAGAACGCCGGCTTGTCGGTGGCTTTCGCGATTCCGAGGAAGGCCGCGCCGAGAACGACGACCGAGACGACGGTCACAAGGATGCCCGCAGTCAAACGGTTCGACTTCATCCAGCTGTTGATCTGCGCCATGGCGCGTCCTCCGATAGTGAGGGGGGTGGTGTCCTCACTGAAGCATCGGCCCCGCAGGTGACCGTTTCATGAGAGCAGCGTGAGAATGTTCTTATCCCCATCACATGTTTCGCCCGCTTCTCGTGCCGCGTTTGACACCACCAGCAGGCGTCGGGAGAATGCCCCGATGGAGGCGGATGGTTCCTGGTGGGGCCCCTGGTCTTCAAAACCAGCGTGGGGCGTGAAGAGCGTCCCGGGTGTGTTCGATTCGCACACGCTTCCGCCATATGCGTGATACCGGAGCGCTGCCGACCGGCGGCGCCCGCAGGGATTCCCCTTGGGGACCCGTGATTCAGTTGGACTCGGACAAAGGAACTGCATGCTTCGCCTCAAGTCGATGGTGTTGGTAGCGCTGCTGGCAGGCGCGGTCGTGGTGTCAGGTTGCTCTGTGAAGCAGTCCATCGACGAGAAGCTGGCACCGGAGCCGACTCAGGTGACCGTCGAGGCGACGGTGGCCGCCGTCGGTGCGCCGATCGACGGGACCCTGAAGCCGGGCTTCCCGGACACGCTGCCGATGTGGCCGGGGGCCAAGGTGGCCGCGGGCAAGACGACCAAGACGCCGCAGGGGAAGTCGTACTCGGCGACGCTGACGACCACCGACCCGTACGCCGACGTGCTTGCCGGCGTCGGCGAGGGGTTGAAGCGGGCAGGCTGGACGGTCGAGGCCATGGACGTCGGCACGCCTGAGCAGCAGGCGACCATTCTCTCCGCATCGTCCGACAGTGCTGACGGCATCATCACCGTGAGTCAGCTGCCGAAGAAGCCCGTTCGTATCGAGTACGTCATCACACCGAAGAAGTAGCTGTCAGACAGGTGATCACCTTGTTCGACGCACGAGGACTTGTGGCGTCGATGCCGACGGAGTCGGGTCGTGCGCGCGTGCTCGATGGGGCGTCACTGTCGGTTGCGGCCGGTGAACTCGTAGATGTCGTTGGTCCCTCGGGGTGCGGTAAGTCAACGCTTCTTCGCGCGCTCGCACGGCTGCTGCCCGGCGCCACCGGTGAGCTGTCGCTCGATGGCGTGCGCGCCGATCAGATGACGCCCGCAGCCTGGCGGCTTCAGGTTGCGCTCGTGCCGCAGGTTCCGGCTCTGCTCTACGGCGACGTCGCAAGCAACCTGCTGCTTCCGTGGACGCTGCGTGCGCGCCACGCGGGCGAGCGGCCCGCGAACGCGGGCCTGCGCGAAGCGCTCGACGCGGTCGGTCTGGCCGACATCGCGCTCGATCGGGACTCCTCACGCCTCTCGGTCGGCCAGGCCGCCCGCGTCGCGCTCGCCCGCGTGGCGCTGACGAGCCCGCGGGTGCTGCTGCTCGACGAGCCCGACGCCGCGCTCGACGATGCATCGACCGAGGCTGTCACAGCGCTCACGCGCGCGTTCGTCGAGCGCGGCGGTGCGGTCGTACGGGTGCGCCACCACCGCGCGGACGGGCTCGCGAATCGCAGGCTGCGGCTGTCAGGCGGCACGCTGTCGCTTGAGGCCGGTGATGGCGCGTGACAGACGCGGTCGGTGGTGTGACGGTGATCGGTCCGTGGCAACTCGCTCTCGCGACGCTGTTCGTGGTGTTCGTGGGCGTGGTGTCGGTCCGACTTTCGCTCGGCATCACAAAGGACCTCGCGATCGCGACCGTACGCACCTACGTCCAACTGCTCGCACTCGGCTTCGTGCTGCGCTGGGTGTTCGGCATCGAGTCGCCCTGGCTCGTCATCGGGCTGCTGCTCGTCATGGTTCTCATGGCGGCGCGCATCCTTGTAGAGCGAAGTCCCGATGCGCCGTCCGGAATCTTCGGCAGCGCGTTTCTCTCGATGGCGCTGACGACGTTCATCGTCACATTCACGGTCACCGGCGTGATCCTGCAGGTCGAGCCGTGGTACCTGCCCCAGTACGTCATCCCGCTCGCCGGTATGGTCATCGGCAATTCGATGACCGGCATCGCGCTGTCGATCGAGCGCCTGTTCGCGGATCTCGATGCTCGCAGTGATGAGATTCTCGCGCTCACGGCACTCGGCGCGACTCCGTGGGAGGCGGCTCACTCGGCGATTCGACTTGCCTTGCGTGCGGGCCTGATCCCCACCATCAACGCGATGGCGGCGGTTGGGCTCGTTTCGATTCCCGGGATGATGTCGGGACAGATTCTCGCCGGGGCCGATCCGGTGACTGCGACCGGCTACCAGATCGTGGTCATGCTGATGGTCGCGGCGGCGACGGCCCTGGGGAGTGTCGTCGCGTTGCTGCTCACGTATCGCAGGCGCTTCACCGCCGAAGGCGTCTTCCTGGAGAAGGGCTTCCGAGAGGACGGCTGAGCGAGGCCGACGCCTGCGCGCCATCACACAACGCACGAACGCCGCCGCATCTCTGCGACGGCGTTCGGTGTGTACGGTAGGGAGTGCGCTACTCGGCCGGGGGCGCCGGAGGCGCGGGAGGCTCGTAGGTAGGCGCGGGCGGTGCGGCAGGAGCCTCGACCACGGGAGCTGCCGGAGGCGCCGGGGGCGCGGGCGGCGTGTAGGCGGGAGCTGCCGGAGGCGTGTATGCGGGCGCCGCAGGCGGTGCGGGCGGCGTGTACGCAGGAGGCGCGGGCGGGGTCGGAGGCGCGTAGCCGCCACCTGCCGGCGGCTGGTAGCCACCAGCGGCGCCACCGGCGGGCAGACCGAAGCCTGACGCCATCGGGCCGATGTAGGAAGCGGATCCGAAGCCCAGCATCGGGACGAACACGACGGGCAGGAGCACAAGGCCGATGGTGAAGCCGGTGTCCTTACCGTACGACTTCGAGAGATCGTTCATCAGGATGATCTCGGAGCCCAGGGCGATGATCCACCCGACGACCGGGATGATCGAGGCGAACGGAAGAGCGACCCACCATGCGGGACGACCGACGATCTGCGTCCACACATAAACGTTGTAGATCGGGATGATGGCGGCCCAGCCGGGCTGCCCGGCCTTGACGAACACCTTCCACATGCCGCCGATGACAGCGACGGCCACTGCTATGACAACGATCACGTACACGAAGAAGAACGCCCCGAACATCGCGGCGGCTGCTCCGTCTGCTGCATTGCTGCTCATGTCTCCACCCCTTCGAAATTTCGCCGCATCCTGCGGCTGCCGGTTATCACTTCTGTACCCGTTCCCCGTGCCTAACTCTCCCTCAGAGGCCGTATTGGCAGCGACCTCTGATAGGATTATGCGCGAACCTCGGCGCGCGTGGGAAGTATCGCGTGGCGCGAGAGCAAAACCCTCGCAGGCGCCATCGTCTGGAGTCCCATGATCGGCTTCGAGATCTACCTTCAGCGCAACTCCAAGAAGATGGAGAAGTACCTCGCGACCTTTTTCGTCGACGGTACCCATCCGGACATGAAGCGCTACCTCTACGGCCCTCTTGCCGAGTACAGCGCGAACGCCGGCAAGCGCCATCGTCCGCTCATCTGCCTGCTTGCGTGCGAGGCGGTTGGCGGCGACCCGGACAAGGCGATGACGTCTGCCGCTGCGATTGAGCACTTCCACACCGCTGCGCTCATCCACGACGACATCGAGGATGCCTCGCAGACCCGCAGGGGCGAGCCGTGCATGCACATCACCGAGGGCGAGGGCCTGGCCATCAACGCCGGCGACCTCGCATTGTCGCTGGTCACGGGGACGGTCGTCGACGATCCGGACCTCGACGACGCCACGAAGCTGCGCGTGCTCAAGGAACTCGTCGACATGACCACGCGGACGATCGAAGGTCAGGCACTCGATATCGGATGGGCGCGTGACGGCCGATTCGACCTGACCACGGATGACTACCTGCTCATGGCGAACCACAAGACCGCGTTCTACTCCGGAGCGGTTCCGCTCGCCGTGGGCGCCATTATCGGGGGTGGGAGCGAGGAGCAGATCGCGGTGCTGCGCGGATTCGGCATGGCTACCGGGCTCGCGTTCCAGATTCAGGACGACATGCTCAATCTGGTAGGTACGCGCGAGGCAACCAAGAAGGACTTCCGCAGCGACATCACCGAGGGCAAGCGCACGCTCATCGCGGTCCACGCGCTGCAGCACTCGGCCCAGCGCGGGCGGCTGCTTGAGATTCTGGCGTCGCACGCAACCGACACGACGCTGCTCGATGAGGCGGTCGCGATCATGCAGGCGGCGGGCTCTATCGAGTTCGCGAACTCCTACGCCAACGCTTTGGTTCTTGACGCGAAGGCCGCGCTTGAAGACGGGCTGCCGCGCACCAAGGCGCGCGACATGCTTGGCGCGATGGCTGACTTTTTCGTCAAGCGGAACACCTGAGACCGACGTGACGACTACAGTTCAGCCCGGTCGGGTCTCCGTCGTCATTCCGTGCTACAACCAGGCGAACTACCTGCCTGACGCAATCGAGAGTGCGCTGAACCAGACCTACCACGACGTCGAGGTTGTCGTCGTCAACGACGGATCGCCTGACGACACGTCCGAGGTCGCGCGCCGTTACCCCCAAGTCGTGCTCGTCGAACAGGAGAACGCGGGTCTCTCGGCGGCGCGCAACGCGGGAATCCGGGCGGCGAGCGGGCAGTACATCCTGCCGCTCGATGCCGATGACATGATCGATTCCACGTACTGCGAGAAGGCCGTACCGCTTTTCACGACCGGCGTCGGCATCGTGCGGGCATACCAGCAGAACTTCGGCGACGACAATCAGGCCTACGCGTTGCCCGAGGTCAAAACGGTCTACGACATTCTTCCGCGCAACGCGATCTGCTGCGCATCGATGTTTCGCCGCGATCTGTGGGAGAAGGTCGGCGGCTTCGACGAGAACATGAAGAGCGGATACGAAGACTGGGAGTTCTGGATCCGCATCCTCGCCAAGAAGAAGCAGGTCCGTACGATTCCCGAGGTGCTCTTCTACTACCGCAAGCACGGTCGCTCGATGGTTGACGATGCGGTCGAGCAGCACTGGGACATCTTCGAGTACATCACCACCAAGCACCGTCGGCTCTACCGCGATATCGGGATGATGAAGTAGAAGCCGTTCGCGGTCGGGGGGTCTCGGGTGAAGATTCTGCACACGGTCCAGATGTACTACCCGGACCTCGGGGGCAGCGAAGAGGTCGTCAAGCAGCTCTCGGAGCGCCTCGCCAAGCGCGGTCATGACGTCACAGTGGCGACGAATCTCAATCCGGCGCGCAACTTCAAGGAGCTCAACGGAGTCAGGATCGAGCAGTTCGAGGTTGCTGGCAACGCTTCGACCGGCATCTACGGTGACGCCGACCGCTACGTGCAGTTTCTCGCGCGGGACAAGTTCGACGTGATGATGAACTACGCCGCGCAGATCTGGTCAAGCGACCTGGCGTTTCACCTTCTCGACCGCCTGAAGTGCGGCAAGGTGTTCGTGCCGTGCGGCTACTCGGGTCTCATGTGGCCGCAGTTCGCTGAGTACTTTGCGAACCTGCACCACGTTCTTCGCCTCTACGACGCGCAGATCCATCTCTCCGAAGACTACCGGGATGCCCGCTACGCGCGGCTTTATGAGCTCGATAACAGCGTCGTGATCCCCAACGCGGCGGCCGAGGAGGAGTTCTCGACACCGTCTGCTGGATTCCGAGACGCGTACGGCGTGCAGACACCGCTGCTCGCGCTGTGCGTGGCGAACCATTACAGCGAGAAGGGCCACGCAGCGCTCATCAAGGCGTTTCAGTCGATCGGCCGCGACGACGTCACGCTGGCGATCATCGGCAACGCCGTCGCCGGGGGATGTCTGGAGCAGTGTCGTGCCTCAGCCAACGAATCCGGCGGCCGGATCATCGTCGCCGCCGATGTGCCGCGTGCGCTCGTCGTCGCGGCGTACCACGAGGCCGACCTTTTCGCCCTCACCTCGCAGGTCGAGTGCTTCCCGCTCGTGATCCTCGAGGCGATGGCGTCGGGAACGCCGTGGCTGTCGACTGACGTTGGCAACGTGACCGACCTGCCCGGCGGGGTTGTGGCGGCGCCCCAGGAGTTCGCGGCGCAGCTGGGCCGGCTGTTCGATGCGGCCGGTGAGCGAGCCGCGCTGGGCTCGGCAGGGCGGTCTGCGTGGCTGGAGCACTACACGTGGGAGCGCATCGTCGATCAGTACGAGGCGCTGTACGAGCGTGTCTCGCGAAGGAAAGGGAAGTGAGCGTCGTGGCCGACGATACGCCGATCCGGCTGCACCTCGGGTGTGGTTCGAACTACCTCGATGGGTACGTGAACGTCGACTTTCCGGCCGAGCACACGGTGCAGGAGAGAACTCGTCAGCCCGACATCGAGTGCGACTTTCGCACGCTGGACTATGAGCCGGGAACCGTTACGGAAGTGCGCAACCACCACGTGCTCGAGCACTTCGACAAGATCGAGGCTCTCCGTCTTCTCATCGAGTGGACGCTCTGGTTGTCGCCTTCGGGGTCGTTCGTGATCGAGACGCCGGACTTCGAGTCAGCATCGAGGCGCTTCCTCGGCACGGACTCCGAAACCGATCGCCTGAAGTTCGCCCGGCATCTTTACGGGAGCAATGAGGCCGACTGGGCGCGTCATCTCGATGGTTGGTGGGAGGGCAAGTTCCGGCTTGTGTTCGACCGACTCGGTTTTGAGGTCATCCGGATCTCCCGACCCGACTACAACCATTGGAACAACATCCTTGTGGTCGCAGAGAAGCGACGCGAACTGTCCCGCGAGGAACTGCTCCAGGCCGCTGAGGATATCCTTTCGATGTCTGTCGTCTTGCCTGATGAACAGGCGCTACTCGATAACTGGCGCGCTCAACTACGCGCGTCGACTACAAGCGAAGGAGCGTGAGGAGCATGGCGGACGATACCGCTACGCCCCGGGTGAACATCGTCATCACGTGTCACAACTACGGTGAGTTCGTATCCGATGCGATCCAGAGTGCGCTTGATCAGTCGTTCGAGGACTTCGTCGTCACTGTGGTCGATGACGGTTCGACCGATGACTCGCTGGAAGTGATCCGTTCTTTCGCAGAGGATCCGCGTGTGCGCGTGATCGACCAGGCGAACGCCGGCGTCTGTGCGGCCCGCAATGCCGGGATAGCGGCGGTCGAGAGCGAGTTCGCGGTCACACTCGACGCCGATGACCTGATCCACCCGGACTTCCTCTCGTTCACGGTCGCAGCGCTCGACGAGAACCCGTCGGCGGGCTTTGCGTACACCTGGATGGTCTACTTCGGTCTGCAGGAGCTACTCATCGCCAGCCAGCCCTACGACTTCGACAACCTGCTGCGTGAGAACTACGTCAACACCACGAGCCTTTTCCGTCGCTCCGCTTGGGAAGCGGCCGGTGGCTACGATGACTCGATCGGCGGCTACGAGGACTGGGACTTCTGGATATCGATGGGGGAGTCCGGACTCGGCGGCATCATCGTTCCCGAGCCGCTGTTCGCCTATCGTCGCCATGGCGCCTCGCTCGTCGACCTTCACGACGAGTCCCGCGAGCGGCTCAAGGAGCGGATCAAGGCCAAGCATCATGCCGCCTACGTGGCGCTTGAGGAGCGGGAGCGACGCACGCGCGACCGGCGCCAGCGGTGATCAATCTCGTCATCGATCAGCCCGCCACCCGTGGGCCGGGCAAGGTAATCGGCAATCTGCTCCGTGGGTTCGAGCTCATCGGGTTCGAGGACTTCATCATTAACGGCGCGTACGACCAAGGTCACGACCGGACCTACATCCTCAACGCGCCGTTTGAGCTGTGGACAGTGGCCGAATTCGTCGACGAGTCATTCGTGCTCGGCCCCAACCTCTTCGTCGTGCCGGACGACGACGCCTCGGGGGTCGTCGCTGCCGCACGCTACGGCGCGTACGTGCAACCCTCGGAGTGGGTCGCCTCGGCCTGGCGTGAAACGCTGCCCTCCGACAAGGTCGTCGTGTGGCCGGTCGGCGTTGACACTGAGGCCTTCTGCGACACGAGTGAGGAATCCAAGAGCGTCGACGTTCTCGTGTACTTCAAGCATCGGGAGCCCGAGCTTCTCTTGGAGTGCATCGATATCCTTGAGGACCTGGGGCTGAGTCGCGTGGTGCTGGAGTACGGGCACTACGATGAGGACTCGTACCGCCGTGCGCTCGCATCAGCGCGCGCATGCGTCTGGTTGGGCGCCCACGAGAGCCAGGGACTTGCGCTGCAAGAGGCGCTGAGCAGCGGCGTGCCGGCCCTCGTGTGGGATGTGCGATCGACCGCCGAGGAGGTCGGCTGGTCCAAGAAGCGCCCGTCGATGCCGGCGACGGCGGTGCCGTACTTCGATGAGCGATGCGGCGAGCGCGTGTTCTCGGCTGACGAGCTCCGAGAGAGCATGACGCCGTTTCTCGCGCGGCTCGATGCGGGCGAGTTCGCCCCGAGAGCCTATGTCGTCGAGAACCTCGGACTCGAGAAACAAGCAAGGGCGTTTCTGGAAATCGGGAGGGGCGGGGACGCGTGATCGCCTCAAGAGATCTCTTCATCGTCGTGTCGACGGTCCATACCGCAGCGACGGGCTTCCTGTACTCGCCAACGCGTAGTGTCTATACGGCCGAAGAGCGACTTACCCAGACCCTGGAGTCAGTAGCCAGTGTTCGCGAGCGGGCGCCCGGAGCGCATGTGGTCGTCGCCGAGAACTCCGAGCTGGCCGACGTCGAGCGCTCAGCGCTCGCTGAGGCGGCGGATCGCCTGCTCGAATACGCCTCAGACGAGAGCGCGGCAGCGCTGCGAGACGGCAACTACAAGGGTGCCTCGGAGGTAGACGTCCTCTTGCGGACCCTCGCCGATATCGGGGACCTGCCATTCACACGGCTGTTCAAGTTGAGCGGACGGTATCGGCTCACCGACTCTTTCGAACTCGACCGGTTCCCTACCGATCGTATCGGCGCGTATGCGAGCGGCAACGGATACACAACCGTGCTGTACTCGATTCCGGCGGCGATGGCCGACTTCTACGCCCATCGCCTGCAGCACGCTCTGGAGAGGGCTTTGGCCGGCGCCTCGATCGAGGACGTCCTGATACCGGGTATCGAGGAGGCCCGGATCGGTTCGGTCGTCCCGCTCGGCGTCTGTGGGAATGTCGCGGTCGACGGGACGTTCATCGAGTACTAGCGTCGCGAAGGCTCGTCCGCGCGCCGTGAACTCAAGTGCGCCGCCTCTTTCTATCCCAGCCCAGCGGCCGCGAAGATCTCGTCGAATCTGTGCTTCCACGTGTGCTCGGCCATCGTGCGTTCGTAGCCCGCGGTCGCGATCTCGTTGCGCTCGTCGGTGTGTGTGCTGTAGAAGCGGATCTTCTTGGCGAGGTCCTCGAGGCTCTTGTAGACCACGATCTCCTTGCCGATCTCGTAGTAGCGCCGCATGTCGTCCGCCCCGTCGGTCAAGAGCAGTCCCCGGCATCCGGGCACCTCGAAGACGCGACCCTTGATCTGCTGCTCGCCCATCATCGAGGCGTTCGAGAGATTGAGCGACACGGCAGAGCGCGAGAACACCTCGAGCATCTGCTCGTGCGTGACGCGGCTCGAGACGCCGTTCCAGCCGAAGCCCCACAGCGCCACCTCGATGCCGCGGTCGTAGAGCCATCGCATGACTTCGACCCTCGAGCCGTGTGGCTGCCCGATGAACGACACGGGAATGTCGAGCGGCACGTCCACGGGGTAGTAGACCGTCGGCTCTACCGCCCACTGGCTCTTGATGACGTTGTCGTAGCCCATCTTCTTGAACTTGGGAACCGCCGAGCGGGCGGTGGTGACCCACCAGTTGACGCTCGGGGCGAGCAGGCAGCTGAAGTTCTCGAACCGCCAGTGGTCGTCGCAGCCCCACGCGATGGTGACGATGTCGTCGCGCGCACTGATCTTGGCGAGTACATCGGTCTCGACCTCACCGGTGAACGGGACGTAGAACAGGCAGTCGAATGTGCCGTTCTCCACCGTCTCAAGGAGCGCCGCGTTCATGGCCTCTCGGCCGAGGGTTCGGTTCAGTTCGACGTAGTCGAAGTGCGTTACCTCGACGTTGGGGTGTGCCTTGAGGCCGGCGTGAAACGAGTTCTCTTCGAAGCTCGTACCGCGTGCGCGGTCGCCGTAGTCCCAGTACATTCCTAGGTAGAGCACACGAATCGGTGCCACGAGTTCCTCCAACGTCCGGTACGCAGCATCGGTTGCCACGCCGCTGTCTCGCGACATCATAGCGCGGGATTCAGGCGTCGCCGCACCGCAGACCTCGCAGCCGCAGGCCCTGACGCGCTATCCTGTGCGTCACCACTTCGCACCATTCGGAGGTAGCACAAATGAAATCCATCCCCGTTTCCGACGGTATCCATTGGGTTGGCGCGATCGACTGGAACCTGCGTGACTTCCACGGCTACGAGACGCCGCGCGGCACCACCTACAACGCCTACGTGGTCTGCGGCGCCGATAAGGTCGCGCTCGTCGACACCGTCAAGACGCCCTTCGTGCCCGAACTCCTCGAGCGTGTCGCGCACGTCGTGCCGCTCGACAAGATCGACTACATCGTCGTCAACCACGTCGAGCCCGACCACAACTCTGGTCTGCGCGCCGTCATGGCCGCGATTCCCCAGGCGAAGGTCGTTGCGAGCGCAGGCGGCGTGCGAGGCATCGCCGGCTACCACGGCGCCGAGACCGCTGCTGTCGTCGACGCGGTCGGTGCCGACGACGTCATCGACCTCGGTGGCAAGACGCTGCAGTTCCTCCCCATGCCGATGGTGCACTGGCCGGACTCGATGTTCACGTACGTCGCCGAGTCCAAGACGCTCATCCCCAACGACGCGTTCGGTCAGCACATCGCTTCCTCGGCCCGCTTCGCCGATGAGGTCGGTCTGCACTTCGCCGTCCAGGAGTTGCAGGACTACTACGCCAACATCTTGCAGCCGCTCGCGCCGCAGGTAGCCAAGGCGGTCGCCAAGCTGGCTGAGAACGACTGGGCGCTCGATGTCATCGCGCCGTCACACGGCGTCATCTGGCGACACAACTCGGTCCCCACCGCGATCGACGCCTACGACCGCCTCACCTCCGGAGATACCGAAGCCAAGATCATCGTCGCGTACTGCACGATGTGGGGCTCCACCGACGTGATCGCGCGCGAGATCGCCGACGGCGCCGCGCGGGCAGGAGTCGATGTGCGCCTCTACGATTTCGCCGAGACGCCCCTGGCTCGCGTCACCACCAACCTCGTCGATGCGCGCGCGTTGCTTCTCGGCAGTCCGACGCTGCATCACCAGATGCACTATCGGACCGCGGCGTTCATCCAGTACATCGCGGGTCTCAAGCCCAAAGACAAGCTCGCCGGCGTCTTCGGCAGCTTCGGCTGGTCGAGCGGGGCTACGAAGCAGATGGCGGGTCAGCTTGAGGCCATCGGATTCGAGCTGCCCGAGCCCGACTTCACCGTGAAGTACCGGCCCACCGCCGAGGACATCGAGGCTGCGCAGGCGTGGGGCGCCACCTTCGCAGAGCGGATCAAGCGGACGGGTGAGGATCGGTCGTGACCGACGCGGATCGGCCGATACGGCAAAGCGTCTTCTTCGCGGTGAACGACTACTGGGCGTGTGGCTGGTACCGGTGCCAGGTTCCGGGTGCTGCGCTCGAACGACTCGGCTACTCGGTGATCGTCGGGCATCAGATCACGGCGCACGAGATCGAAGTCAGTGACGTCGTCGTGACGCAGCAGCCATCGCGCTCGCCACAGCTCTCGGCGATTCGTGCGGCCAACGCTGCCGGGAAACTCTCGGTAGTCGAGCTCGATGACGACGTGTGGAATCTCGTGGCCAGCAATCCCGGGTACGAGTACTGGAGCAGGCCCGATGTCCGTCGCTTCGCGCACCAGTGCGTGGAGGAAGCGCAGCTCGTCACCACTCCCACCCACTACCTGGCCGACAAACTGCGCAAGATCAACCCGAACGTGCGCGTACTGCCCAACATGCTGCCACCGACGGGATGGGACTTCCCAAAGCCCAAGGCGCAGCGCGAGGACAAGGTGACGCTGGGCTGGGCGGGTAGCGTCAGTCACGCCGGCGACTTTCGCGTCGTGGACAGCGTCATCCATCAGATCCTTGACCGCTATGAGCACGTCGACATGGTCGTTGCGGGCGGGCCGGAGCTCATCGACATCCACCAGCACCCTCGACTTCGTCACATTGGGGCCACCGACATCGAGAGCTACCCGACCCTGCTCGAGCAGTTCGACATCGGGCTCATCCCCCTCGCAGACACCACGTTCAATCGCGGCAAGAGCGACCTGAAGTTCGTCGAGTACTCGATGCTGGGCATCCCGTCGATCGCCGCGAAGCTCGAGCCGTACGAGAAGACGGTCAAGCACGGCGAGAACGGGTTCCTTGCGAGCAGTGCGAAGGATTGGCTGAAGCACCTCACACGATTGGTGGAAGACGTCGAGTTGCGACGGGCTATCGGGGCGGCTGCGCAAGCCTATGCGCGCACACGCACGATCGACTCGGCGATCGACCGCTGGGAACGCGCGTACGGACTCACCCGCATAGCGCACGAGGATTCGGAGCAGGCGTGACCGACGAAGCGGACATGATGGCGGGAGACGAGACGCGGTCGCGCGTCTTCTACCTCGTCAACGACTACTGGGCGTGTGGTTGGTATCGCTGCTACGTGCCCGGCGTCGCGCTCAAGTCGCTCGGCTACAAGGTGGTGCTCGATCGAGAGCTGCGCCCCGAGGACGTGGAAGCCGCCGACGTGGTCGTCTTCCAGCAACTGTCGATGCCCGCGCACATCGAGATGATTCGGGCCTCCAACGACCTAGGCAAGCTCACCGTCGTCGAGATCGACGACGACCTGTGGAACCTGGTGCCGACCAACCCGGGACACCTCCACTGGGGGAAGGCGGAGGCCAAGCGCATCGCACGCGAGTGCGTAGCGGCCGCGCAGCTCGTGACGACGCCCACCCATGCGCTCGCCGAAAAGCTGCGCACGATGAACCCCAACGTCCGCGTGCTTCCCAACATGCTCCCCACGACCGGGTGGGACTATCCCGAGCCCAAGGCCCAGCGCGAGGATGCCATCACAATCGGTTGGGCGGGCAGCTACAGCCATCTCGGCGACCTGCGTGTCGTCAACGAGGTGCTCCTGCAGCTGCTCGACCACTACCCGCACGTCGAGGTTGCGATCGTAGGCAAGCCGGACTTCACCGACCTCGACGAGCACGAGCGCATCCGGTTCATCGAGCCGACTGACATCAATGGCTATCCCAAGCTGCTCGAGCAGTTCGACATCGGTCTCATCCCGTTGGCGGACAACCTGTTCAACCGCGCGAAGAGCGACCTTAAGTTCGTCGAGTACTCGCGCATAGGTATTCCGTCGGTGGCCTCGAAGCTCGAGCCCTACCTGCGCACGGTCAAGCACGGGGAGAACGGGTTCTTGGCTTCGAGTCCCAAGGACTGGCTCAAGCACGTGACGCGGCTCATCGAGGATGTCGAACTGCGGCGGTCCATCGGCGCTGCGGCGCAGGCCTACGCCAAGACGCGCACGATCGACACTGTCATCGACAGGTGGGAGCGGGCGTACGGCCTGACTCGGCCGTAGACGCGCTCGCACACCGCGCCATCGCGCCTCGCCGCGTTGGTCGCGCGCTCGGGTTAACGGTACTCTGACACGTGGCAGTCTCCACGAACCCGAAGGGCCTCGCATGAAGGCGCTCATACTCGCAGGCGGCAAAGGCACGCGTCTTCGCCCCATCACCTTCACACGCGCCAAGCAACTCGTTCCTGTCGCGAACAAGCCGATTCTCTTCTATGCGCTCGAGGCGGTTGCCGCAGCCGGAATTACCGAGGTCGGCGTCATCGTGGGTGACACCGCCGATGAGGTCCGCGCAGCGCTCGGTGATGGTTCGGCGTGGGGCGTCTCAATCACGTATCTTCCGCAGGAGGCTCCGCTGGGGCTCGCGCATGCGGTCAAGATCGCCGAGGAGTACATGGCCGGCGAACCGTTCGTGATGTATCTCGGCGACAACCTGATCGCAAACGGCATCTCCCAGTTCGTCGAGCACTTTCGGGCAACCGACTGCGACGCGCAGATCCTGCTCGCACACGTCCCCAACGCCAACCAGTTCGGCGTCGCGGAGCTTGGCTCGGACGGTGAGGTCGTGCGACTCATCGAAAAGCCGGTCGACCCGCCGAGCGATCTGGCCCTCGTGGGCGTCTACCTGTTCGACCGTCGCATCTTCGAGGCCGTCAACGCGATTGAGCCCTCAGCTCGCGGTGAACTCGAGATCACCGACGCGATCCAGTGGCTTATCGACAACGGCCGTACGGTTCGCCCGCACGTCATCGACGGCTGGTGGAAGGACACGGGTCGCCTCGAGGACATGCTCGAAGCCAACCGCATCATGCTCGACACGCTCGAGCCCGTTCAGCTGTCCGAGCTCGGAGCCGAGGCTGTCTTGCACGGGCGGGTGGGCGTCGGCGCAGACACCGTCATCGAGAACTCGGTCGTTCGCGGCCCGGCGATCATCGGGGCGGGCTGCGAGATCCGCGATGCCTACATCGGGCCCTACAGCTCGGTGGGCGACGGCTGCAAGGTCATCGGCAGCGAACTCGAGCACTCGATCTTGCTCGCAGGCTCGCGCGTCGAGAACATCGGATCGCGGCTGGCCGACTCGCTGCTCGGCGTCAATGCGGTCGTGCGTCGAGCGCCGGGTGCGGTCACCGCCGCGCGCGTGATGATCGGCGACAACTCAGAAGTCGACCTCGGTTAGGGAGTGCACGATGATCGACGGCGTGAAGGTCAAGACCCTCCAGGTCCACACCGATGAGCGCGGGCTGCTCATGGAGATGCTGCGTTGTGACGATCCGGACTTCCAGAGCTTCGGCCAGGTCTATGTGACCATGGTCAACCCCGGCGTCGCGAAGGCGTGGCACTACCACAAGAAGCAGACCGATCACTTCGTGTGCCTCGGCGGCACGGCGAAGATCGTCTTGCACGACACGCGCGAGGGCTCGCCCACGAAGGGCGAGACCAATGAGTTCGTCGTGGGGTGGGACAACCAGCAGCTCATCATCATCCCCAAGGACGTCTACCACGGATTCACGGCGGCCGGTACGCAGCCCGCGTTCATCGTCAACATCCCTACCGAGCCCTACAGCAGTGCCGACCCCGACGAGTACCGGCTCGCCTACGACGACGCCACAATCGGCTACGACTGGGGTCCCGACGTGGTGATGGGCGGATGAGACTCCTCGTCTGCGGCGGCGCCGGGTTCATCGGCAGCGCATTCGTGCGGCGCTCGCTTGCCGCGCATCCCGACTGGGAGATCGTCTGCTTCGACAAGCTCACCTACGCAGGCAACCTCGACAACCTCTGCGACGTCGCCGACGACCCCCGCTACACCTTCATGCGCGGTGACATCTGCGACCGCGACGCCATCGACATCGCGCTCGATACGGGTGGCGGCGTGGATGCGATCGTCAATTTCGCCGCCGAGACGCACGTCGACCGCTCGATAGCGGATCCCGAGGAGTTCCTGACCACCGACATCCTCGGCACGCACACGCTGCTCGAGGCGGTGCGCGAGCGGGGGATATCCCGCATGGTGCAGGTCTCCACCGACGAGGTCTACGGCTCGACCGAGACCGGCGCGTTCGTCGAGAGCGATCCGATCCGGCCGTCGAGCCCGTATTCGGCGAGCAAGGCCGGCGGCGACCTGCAGGTGCTCGCGTACCACACCACCTACGGCACGCCCGCGATCATCACCCGCGGCTCCAACACCTACGGTCCGTACCAGTATCCCGAGAAGCTCATCCCGCTGTTCGTGACCAACGCGATTGAGGGAGGCAAGCTGCCGCTGTATGGCGACGGCCTTAACGTCCGCGACTGGCTGCACGTCGACGACCACGCTGACGGTATCGCGGCAGCGCTGCTCAACGGCACGCCCGGTGAGGTCTACAACATCGGCGGCGGCAACGAACGCACGAACCGCGAGATCACCGAGATCATCTTGGGCGAGCTCGGACTTGAATGGGCCGACGTGGTTGAACCGGTCACCGACCGTCCCGGCCATGATCGCCGCTACGCGCTCGACTGCGCCAAAGCGCGCACAGAACTCGGCTGGGAGCCGGTCGTCGAGTTCACCGAGGGTCTGCGCGAGACCGTCGGGTGGTACCGCGACAACGAGTGGTGGTGGAGCAAGATCAAGCACCAGACCGCCGAGTTCGCCGACTGGCGCACGCGTTGGTACGACGAGCGTGCCTGAGACCGCCTCGCCGGGCCGACCGGCGTATCTGATCGCGGGGTCGGGCGGGATGCTCGGCACCGCGCTGCAGCGCATCCTCGCCGAGCAAGGCCGCCGATTCGAGGCACCGCCGGAACGCGAGTTCGACATCACCGGCGCCGGCACCGTGGCCACCCGGGTCTCGGCCTTCGCCGATTCGCTCGCGCCCGATGAGCGCGGTGTCCTCGTCAACGCAGCCGCCTACACCAACGTCGAGCGCGCGGAGAGCGAACCCGACATCGCGCAGCTCGTCAACGAGACCGGCGCTGCGCTTCTCGCGACCGCAGCGGCAGACTACGGCCTCGCGTTCGCGCACGTGTCCACCGACTTCGTCTTCGACGGCACCAAGCACGGCGCGTACGTCGAGTCGGACCCGGTCAACCCGCTCTCGGTCTACGGGCGCACCAAGCTTGCGGGCGAGCGCGCAGTCGCGTCCGTCTACCCCGAGGCGCTCATCGTGCGCACCGCGTGGGTGTTCGGCGGCAATGGGGCGAACTTCCCGGTCAAGATCCTCGAGGCGGCCCGCTCGCGACCCGAGCTAAGCGTCGTCACCGATGAGATCGGCTCGCCCACCTACACGATCGACCTCGCACGGGGAATCGTCGCGCTTCTGGACGGGGGAGCGGCAGGCGTCTTCCACCTTGCCGGCGCCGGTTCGTGCTCGCGCTTCGAGCTCGCAGCCGAGACGCTGCGCCTCGCCGGTCTCGCGACGCCGATCGCGCCGGTGACGAGCGACGCGTTCCCTACGACGGCCGCTCGCCCGGCGAACTCGGTGCTCGACTGTTCCAAGGCGGCGGCCCTCGGCGTCACGATGCGCGACTGGCGCGACTCGCTTGGCGAGTTCGTCGCCGAGATCGACGCCGCCGTCCCGCGCTAGCCGGCCGAGCCGCCGTCTTTCCACTGCGCCAGAACGCGTGCCGCCTCGTCGACCGAGAGCGCCGGCCCCGGCGCACTGCTGTCGCGCTCGGCGAGCTCGGCGAACAGCTCCGCGAGGATCGGCGGCTTGATGTTGCTGCGCGCGAGCACGTCGGCGTTCGCGAAGACCTCCGCGGGTGTGCCGCTCAGCGCGATCTCGCCGCCGGGCTTGAGCACGTATGCGCGCTCGGCGAGTTCGTGCACCGAGTCGATGTCGTGCGTCGACATCACCACGGTCACCTGCTTCTCGTGCGCGAGGCGCTCGATGAGTGCGACAAGCCCCTCTCTGGCGGCCGGGTCGAGTCCCTCGAACGGCTCGTCGAGCACGAGCAGCTCCGGTTCCATCACGAGCGCGCCGGCGAGCGCGACCTTGCGCTTCTCGCCGCCGGACAGGTCGTGAGGCACGCGGTCAGCGAGCTTCGCGATGCCGAGCAGGTCGAGTGCGGCCTGCACTCTCGTGGCAACCTCCGCCTCGCCAAGCCCGAACTGCCGAGGCGAGAACGCCACGTCGTCGAAGACCGTCGGCATCAGCAGCTGCTCGTCGACGTTTTGCAGCACCACGCCTATCCGGCTACGTATCGCCGACCACTCGACGGCCGGGTCGACGCCGAACACGCGCACCGTGCCCTCCTGCGACCGCAGCAGCCCGAGCACGTGGAAGAGCAGCGTCGTCTTGCCCGAACCATTCGGCCCGAGCAGGACCGTTCTCGTTCCGCGAGCTGCGACGAAGTCGATACCGCACAAGTGCACGCTCGTGCCGTCCTCGTAGCTGTGGCGCACGCAACTCACGCGCACGACCTCATCGGCGGTGGGCTCGCTGTGCATGTGGCCGTGGGCGTGCGTGGCGTCGGAATGCGCGGTCATCGGTCGACCTCCGGTCTCAGGATTCTTACGAGCGCAGCCACTCCGAGCAGCGCGAATGCGGGCAAGGGCACGAGCCAGGAGTACGGATTGAGCGTCTGCCAGCCCAGCCGCCACGCGAGGCTGGTCGCGAGGGCGGCGGCTGCACCCACGAGCAGCGCCCCATCGAGCAGCGGCGTCGCGGATCGGCGCATCGGCACCCGCAGGCGGCCGTCGTAGCCGCGCACGCGCATGATGTCGTAGTCGCGCTGAGCCAGGTCCAGGGCGTAGAGGAGGAGCGACCCCAGCGCGGCGGTGGTCGCTCGGGCCATGCGCACGGGGTGCGTTCCGCGCAGGCCGGACCGTAGCCGGATGGCGGTCATCAGGCTCGCAAACTTGCCGAGCAACAGGAACGTGGTCCGGTACGTCATGAGCAGCGCATCGCCCACGATTGACGGCACGATCCTCTGAATGGGTGCGAACACCTGCGGGTAGGGGGTCGTCAGAATCACGGTGACCGCCGCGAGTCCTGCCGTTACCGCCTTGAGCACGATGACGGTCGCAGACAGCGCGTCCGGAGCCGAGGCGAAGGCGAAGATGAGCGCGAACACCCCGGGGTAGGCCGCTAGCACGAACGCGAGGCGCAGGTCCACCCTCGCCGAAGCCACGCATGCGATCAGCGCCACGAGCAGTCCCGCGACGACGAAGAGGTTCCAGCTCACCACCACAGCGGCGATAAGCAGCACGAACGCTGTGAGCTTCGCCACCGGAGAGACCACATGGAGCCAGCCGGAACCGCTGACGGCGGAGCGGTCGATGGACCCGATGTTCATCGGCGCATCCCCCCGTCGCCAATCATGCGAGACTCTCTGCTCGCGAGCGGCCCCTTGCTCAGAAGTGATGGCCGCACGCGCGCGATGTAGCCGAGTATCCACGCTGAGATCAGTCCCTCAAGCACCCAGCCGAGAGGCCCGAGCGTGTAGACGACCGCGGCGAAGCGGGTCACCGATATCGGCGCGGCGCCCGCCTCGGCTTCCTCGCCGCCGGCGAACAGGCCGGTAGCGAACACGCCTCCCGAGAGGGGGTTGGCGAACGTCAGCGTCGCGGGATCGAGCGCTCCGGTCTCTCGCTCGGTTGCGCGTGCCGAACCCGACAGCGCGACCAAGCCCACGAGCAGCGTGGTCGTGGTCGCGAGGGCTAGCACCGTCGCGATGAATGTCGCCGGTCGCACGCGCGTGGGCATGAGCGCCAGCATCCCGCGGACGAGCGCCCACCCCACGATCATCTCGCCGGCGATCATGAGCGTGTTGAGCCCGAGTACCGTGACGCCGCCGTGGCCGAGCATCGCGAGCACGACCTCGACGATGAACGCCGCGATCACGGAAAGCACCGGGCCCAGCAGCACCCCCGCCACCACCGTGAGGTTGATGTGGTAGGCGAGCGGGACGATCTCGCTCGACATAGCCACCAGCATCAGCGCCGAGACGACGGCGAGCAGCGGCACCTTGCGGCGCACATCATCGCGCTCGGCGAGGCGACCGGCCACGAACACGAGCGCGAGCGCCGCGGCCCAGCCGAGCACCCACAACCAGGTGGGCAGCACTCCATCGGGAAGGTGAATGTGCGACATCTAGTGCCCAGGTCCGGCGTCGGTCGCGCACGTAGGGCACAGGCCGTACAGCGTGACGTCGTGACGAGTCACGACGAACCCGCCCACGTCGTGCGCTCCGGGAGCGATGGTGACAGGGCACTCGGCGATCTCGGTTCGTCCGCACCCATCGCACACGATGTGGTGATGATGGTGGTCGCCCGCCTCGCAGCGCGCGTACAGCACGCTTCCCCCGCGTTCCCCGACCCGCTCAAGCCATCCGCTCGCGACCATCGCGTTCACGGCGCGGTAGACGGTCGCCACCCCGGCGTCGCAGTGCTCACGGCGACACGCCGCGGCCAGTTCATCGACGCTGAACGCTCCAGTCATGCGTGTCGCTGTCGCCGCGATCTGCTTGCGCTGTTCGGTCATTCGGCCCGATCCGTAGGCCCTACGGGAACCCGCCATGTCATCCTCCAGTCGCTCACTCACGACGAGTATACCGCTACATGAGAATGATTCTCATGTGCGAGATGAATCCGTGTGGTGACAGGGCCGTGGCGATAAGTCATGCTTATTGCCTGGCAAGCCAACCCGATACGAGTTCGCTGCGGCGAGCATCAGGGAGCTACCGTGAACATCTCGCAATTGCGTACGTTTCTCGCCGTGATCGAGCACGGGTCATTCTCGGATGCAGCGAAGGCCCTCGGCATCTCGCAGCCGGCGGTGACGATGCAGATCCAGTCGCTCGAGGGTGACCTGGGTGTCACGCTCCTCGACCGTCGCTATCGCCGCATCGACCTCACCGAGGCCGGTCGTCTACTCGTACCGCATGCGCGCAAGACGGTCGCCGAGGTTCAGAGCGCACGCGACGCCATCGAGCAGCTGTCCGGCGAGGTCGGGGGCAGGCTTGAGATCGCGGCGAGCACCACCCCGGGTGTCTATGTCGTCCCGCGCCTGCTCGGCGCCTTTGATGCGCGCTACCCAAAGGTGGACGTTAGTGTGTCCGTCCACGACACGGCTGAGGTGGTGGAACGGGTCGAGGACGGTCGCGCACAGTTGGGGGTCTCCGGAGCGATAGTCCGCAACGCGAAGGCGACGTTTGACCGTATCGCCGACGACGAGCTCGTACTCATCAGTCCGCCGGATTCGCCTCTGGCTTCGCGCCCGGGACTCACCGCCGACGATCTCGCACACGCCGAATGGATCGTGCGCGAGTCAGGCTCGGGCACTCGATCGACGACCGAGCGCGCGCTGGCCTCCGCCGGAATCGACCTGACCGCGCTCAACGCCGTGGTTCAGCTTGGTACCGGCGAAGCGATCGTAAGCGCGGTGGAGGGCGGTCTGGGCATCGCCATGGTTTCTCGGATGGTGGCCGATAAGGCACTTCGGCTCGGAAGCGTCATACAGCTACACCCTCGCGGGCTCAAGGTGGTCCGGCCCTTCTTCGCGGTCATGCCGAAGGGTACCCCCACCAGGGCCGCCTCGGCGTTCGCCGCGTTTCTGCACGATGCGCTCGAGGGGGGCGAGGTGGGTGTGGCCCCTGCGCCCGGTACCGGTGCCCGGGTAGGCGCGTGACCCGGCAGCCTCGGCGGTTCGTGGTGCTCGGCTTCGGCTCAACGCATGACGCGCTCGACGCGGAGGCGCTGCTACTGGACCTCGGCTTGGCGGTCGTGCCTATCCCCGCGCCGCGAACACTCGGTGCGCTTTGCGGTATCGCGCTGCGACTTGAGCTTGCCGATGAAATGCGCGCGACCGGCTATCTGGCCGCCGCAGCCATCGCGACGACTGGCCGAGCCGAGCTCGAAGACGTCTGACCGCACTGGTCGCAAGGTGCATCCGGGTGTTTGACACCCCCTATTCAGGGTGCCTAGTATGGCTGGTATTGCAGTCAGAAGCCCTAGGACGTTCCGCACGTGCCCGGCAATCGCATGCGGAGAGCTGTCGATGACGTCCAAGGGGTCCATGCCGTCCCGGTTGAAGGCCGACGGCGCGATCAGGGAGTAGGGGGTTTCAGTTGTTAGGGCTGACACAACTGAACGTTTGGATCGACGTGGTGTTCACGGTGCTCTACGTGATCATCGTCGTCGCGCTGTCGGGGCACTTCCTCGGCAATATCCTGACTGGCCGCGCCAAGAGGCGCTTCGTGCAGTGGGAGTGGCCGCACCATGAGGGTGGACCGATACCCGCGGCCCCCAAGATCATGCACTTCCAGCACGTTGCAGCGATGATAGCGCTGGGTATCTCGGGCATGTACATCCGCTTCCCGTTCTTTAGCGGAGGCCGTACGGCCATGAGATGGGTGCACTACGTTGCAATGATGATTGTGGTTATTAACCTGATTGTGCGACTTTGGTACGCCTTTGGCTCTGCTCGTCGTGACTACCGTGAGTTCGTCATCACGAAGCGCGACATCACTACCGCCCCGAAGGTCATCCTGTACTACATCTTCGTGAAGCCCTCCAAGCCGCATCTTGGCAAGTACAACGTCATGCAGAAGATGACCTACATTCTCTTCGTGCCGCTGCTGATCGTTCAGGCCTTCACAGGATTCGCGCTTCTTACGATGAAGATTCCGGTTATCGGCATGTCGCCGAGGGATCTGCTCGTCGGATGGTGGCTCGGTGCTATGCTCGGCTCGACCGACATGGCCGGATGGTGGGCGCGCACGGCGCACTACCTCATCAACTGGCTGTTCATCGTGTTGACAACGATCCACGTCTATCTCTCCGTCACCGAGGACTTCCCCGCATTCATGGACTTCTTCGGGCTCAGCTTCCTGGGACCCTCCCATGATGACGATGAGCATGGCGGGGACGAGCATCACGAGGAACCTGATTCGGGCGAGGCCGAGGCGATTCCTGCCACGGTGTCCGCCGAGTCGGTCTAGGCCGCAGGCCAAACGAAAGGCCCTGAATGAACGTGCGCCACGCAGTCGTCGTCGCAATGCTTACAGCAGCTCTCGTGCTGTCGGCTTCGGCGTTTGCGAGCACGGCGACCGTGACCCCCTCGAGTGCGCCCGCGACGCAGGCCTCCGTGCCGGCGACCTCTGCTGGCGTGGTCGTGAGTCCGCCCACGACCATCACTCCGGAGCCGCGCACGACACCGTCGCGCACCGCATCGGCGACGTATGACCTGTCGTGGACGCTGCCGACCGCGGGCAAGTCCGGGTGTACGGTCTGTCACAGCGATGTCGACCTCGTCAGGGTCCAGTCCGGACAGACCGTGAGCCTGTATGTGAACACCGAGATCCTCGAGCAGTCGGCTCACAAGGGTGTGCCGTGCACGGGGTGTCACATCGACTTCGCGTACAAGGTTCCCCATGCGAACGTGACTCAAGATGGACAAGCCTGGCGGGCGACTGCGAAGGCTGCATGCAAGAACTGCCACTCGAATTCCTACGCTGACTACACGAGCAGCGCGCACTCGCCCAGCGGCACGCCGGGCGATGCATCCGCTACCGTCGGCGCTCCTGATTCATCGGCCCCAGGTATGCCCAAGCCATTGTGTGGCGACTGCCACGGAGGACACAGCATCCCGGCGTCGAACAATGTCGAAGCGGTCAATGCGCTGCATCTCTCCGGACTCGAGATGTGCGGCAAGTGCCACACCAAGATCACCGGGAGCTACAACGACTACTACCATGGGTCGGCATACAAGATGGGTGCACCCGATGCCCCGGCGTGCTGGGATTGCCACGGCACCCACCGGGTCCTTCCGGCGTCAGACCGCGATTCGACCGTGCACGAGGATCGCGTCATCGAAACCTGTCGCGAGTGCCACGCGGATCCGCGTGATGGCTACATCGGATACCGCGACCTGGTTCACGGCAAGCAGGCGGTTCTGGATGCCAATCCCGTCTACTCGGTGATCAAGTCGGCACAAGAGGCCGTCGGTTCTGCGTTCGGCTCGTTCAAGGAACTGTTCAAGAAGGGCGACTAGCAAGTGGTCGGTGCCGTCCCGGCGTCGACGGGGAGAAGGGGAACTCACGGATGCTTCGCATGATCAACACGCGCTACAGCAGGCTGATCGCACTGGCGGCGGCCGCGCTCGCGTTCTCCGCCGTCGTGGCGTCGGCGGGCGTCGCGCTGGCTGCGGATCCCAATGCGCCGCTTGACGCCGCTGCCACGGCGCAGCTGTTGCAGCAACTGGGTTCCTCGCAGGTAGACGAGGCCGTTTGTACGAGTCTGTGCCACGGCAACATCGCGGCCACCAAGAACTACGCGGCGGCCATCAAGTTCACCCACGGTAACCACATCATCGTGCAGTGCAGCTCCTGCCACACCAAGTTCCCTCATCAGCAGGCGGGTACGGCCCGTCCCACGATGAAGGGTTGTTTCGACTGCCACGGACTGCGGCACGGCTCCATGGGCGAGATCGCCAAGGGCGAGTGTGAAGCCTGCCATGTTACGCCGAGGTGGCAGATGACCTGCCCGTACGCCAAGGACAACACCGACTGGGCCGGCAAGGGCCACGTCGAGCTCGGTGACAAGAAGAACAACACCGAGTGCATGCGGTGCCACACGGAGCCAAACTGCACCACCTGCCATGACCAGAAGGGCGTCGTGTGGACACCGGCCAAGGGCTGGGACTACGACGCGGGCAAGGGCTGTCAGTCCTGCCACGGTAGCTCGAACCTGCTCAAGCAGGACAACGGCATCGCGAAGTCTTTCCAGGTGTCGGGCATCGAGGACTCCGTTCACCGTGAGATCACCTGCCAGCAGTGCCACTCGGACTATCGCTACGACGACAAGCCGTCCGCGACCAAGCTGTGGAATGTAAACGCTGGTATCGCGTGCGGTACGTGCCATCAGGCGTCCGACAAGGACAGCAGCAAGGCCGCGGTCAAGGAATACAACGAGTCGATCCACGCCGAGAAGATCCGCGAAGGCGAGTACAAGTCCGCCACCTGCGGATCGTGTCACGGCGGCCACTTCATCTACGCGCTCGACACCGAAGAGGCGAAGTCCCGGATGCATGCATCCGCTCTGCGCGTCTGCGCGAGGTGTCACACTGAGCAGTACGCTTCGTATGACGACTACTATCACGGTCGTGCCTACAAAGAGGGCGCACCCGATGCGCCGGCGTGCTGGGAGTGCCACGAGCAGCACAAGATCCTCCCCAAGGCGGATCCGGCCTCGAGCGTGTCGGACAAGAACGTCGGCACTACCTGCGGCCAAGAGGGTTGCCACAAGGGCTCGACCGAGCAGTTCGGCGCCGACGCCGGCCAGCTCATTCACCGCAAGATCGAGGCCCAGCAGTCGAATCCGATCGTCGAGTTCTTCAATAGCATCTTCAACAAGAAGAGCAGCTAGATCAGGGAGCCTGACCACGGCGTGATCTGCAGCGCACATATCAGAAGATCAACATGGGGGGTGGCCGCGTTTCTTCTCGCGGCCGCCCTCATGGTTGCGCCCGCAATAGCCTACGCTGCTTCCCCTGAGATACCGGCGACACCGCCGATCGACACAGCTGCGCCCGTCGACAAGACTCAGTGCGCCCCGTGTCACCTCGACTTGGGCGACGTGAATCAACCCGGGCTGATCTTCAGCCACGGTAATCACCTGATGGTCTCCTGCGATGCCTGTCACTCACGGATGCCGCACAACCCCAGCGGTACCGAGACTGTGCCTATGGAGGTCTGTTTCGCATGCCACGGCGTCCAGCATGGTCCCCAGGGCGAACTCGCTACTTCAGAGTGCCTGAAGTGTCACACGAAGTCCTTCGAACTCAGGCCCGAGAGCCACACCAAGGACTACGCCGGGAAGCCCCATGCCGACGCATCCAGAGAGCTCGGCGTGAATGGCTGCATGATGTGTCACAAGGCGCCCGAGGACTGCGACGCCTGTCACGAGAAGAAGGGCCTTGGGATTCCCAAGATGCCCAACGCGTACGCCAACGTATTGACGGATAAGCCCAAGCCGCCGTCGATCAAGGTGTTCCCGGATGGGCCGACCACGATGGCGCAGTGCAACTACTGTCACCCCGACCTCGACGCCATAACTCCCGGCAGACTGATCTTCGCGCACGCGGCTCATCTCCAGCGCAACTACAAGTGCAACGTGTGCCATCCGTCGTTTGGGCACAGCGGAAGCGGTTCGTTCAAGCCTGACATGCTGTCGTGCTACCGCTGTCACGGTCTGAAGCACAGCCGGCAGGGGCTCGTTGCCGGCGAGGACTGTGGCAAGTGCCACCCCAAGGGATTCGATCTCGTCCCCAAGAACCACACCGCCGCCTTCAAGAAGGGCAAGCACAAGGCGATGGTCGACAAGAACGCCGAATACTGCGGCATGTGCCACAAGCCGAATTTCTGCGTCGATTGTCATAACGGCCGTGGGACGACGCCAAACGCCTCACCCCAACCGGTCATCCCTGATGATCACCGTGACGCCAGTTGGCAGAGCAAGCACGGCAAGCTCTTCTTGGAGAAGAAGGGTGCGTGTGGCGCATGCCACGACGGCCCGTCGTGTCAGCGTTGTCACAAGACCCCGGTGCCACACCCCACCAACTGGATTGAAAACCACCGACCGCCCGCGGGCACGGCCGCCAGTGACTGCAACGTGTGTCATCGTGATCGCGGCAAGTGCCAGGCGTGTCACCACGGCTCGGTCAAGAGCGCCGAGCTCATCCAGAAGAACTGCGCACGTGGGCCGGGGATGAAGGGCTGCCACGTCGAGATGATGCAAAGGCCCGGCACCGCTATCAAGAACAAGGGTTTCGCCGAGCACGCGGTGCATTTTGACGTGAAGAAGAAGAAGGGCCACCCGTATCGCTGCTACGAGTGCCACACGGACTTTGGGTCATCGGCTGCGGCACAGAAGCTCGAAGCGCAGCAGGGCCATGACCTGAGGCTGTGTTACAGCTGTCACGGTACCCTCGATCCCTTCAGCGTACAGATCGCGCCTTACAAAGGTTCGTCGCTCTGTTTCCGTTGTCACACGGATCTGACTTTCTAGAGTTCTTGTGGAGTCATGACCGCGCGAAGGTGACAGTTGTTACAGTAGGCACCGCATCTGCTAACCGAGAGTAGCGTCCGGACCCGCCCCGGCAGGCGGTAACGTACTGATTCGACTCGACTAAGACGTAAGGGGTTCATGACACATGGCTGACCCGCGAGGGTTTGACACCGCACTCAGGACGGCGATCGCCGTGCTGGTGGTCGCTATTCTCGGTCTCGGCGCATGGTTCGGGTACAACGTGTACACGGACCGCAAGCTCGCCGAGCAGTCGACCCCGGCGCTCAGGCTGCTCGGGTCGATGAAGCAGCAGGTATCGAGAAACCCCAACGACGCAGGTCTACGAGTACGGCTGGGGGAGGCTTATGCGGCCGCCAACCAGCCGCAGAAGGCCATCGAGCAGTTCAACGCTGCGCTCAAGATCTCGCCGGAGCACACCGGGGCGATGATGGATCTCGGCTACATCGCCGCATCCCAGAACCGTCCCGATGAGGCCCGTACGTACTACCAGAAGGTTATTGACCTGACCGCCGGCGCCGAACTGGCCGACGTCAGCGACCGCCGTGAGCGAGCGTTCTATCAGCTCGGCCTGCTCGAGTTCGGCGCAAAGAACTTCGACGCGGCAGTCGGCGATTTCAAGTCCGCGCTGCGCATCCGGGATGATGCGTCGGATACCTACTACTACCTCGCACACGCGCTCTATAAGCTCGACCAGAACGACGAGGCGATGCGCAACGTTCAGATAGCGCTCCAGTTCGACCCCAACTTCTCACAAGCGAACTACTTTCTCGGCCAGTTGTATTTTGAGGCCGGTGACCTGGTGAACGCCTCCTACTATGCGGGCAAGTCTGCTCAGCTGACGCCCGACGCCCCCGAGCCGGAGGCCCTCCTTGCCAAGATCGGCAATCCTGTCGAGCTCGTCGAAGAGGCCAAGGCGAAGGCGGAAAGTGACCTGGACGGCGCGATCGAGTCGGTGACCATCGCTTCGAATCTGGATCCCATCAACCTCGAAGCAGCGACTCTCAAGGCCGAGCTGTTGCTCAAGGCCGGCGACAAGGCCGCAGCGCTCAAGGCGTACCAAGCCGCCTCGGAGCTCGATCCGGGCAATACGGCCATCGCCGATGCGATCAAGAAGCTGAAGTCCAAGCAGAAGTAGCGGCAATCCACACGAAGTCCGAACCGGCGTACGCAAGGAGCGCGCACGTGACCAAGAGAACCGTCCGGCTGATTGTAGTTGCGGCCATCCTGCTGCTGATTCTGGTGCTATTGGGTGGCTACTTCTTCTTCTACAAGTCGACCAAGAAGCTCTCGTTCGACCTGACGGCCGATACGGGCGGCGGTTTCATCAACGCTCCCACCTTCCTGTACGCCTTCAGCGGAGTGGGCACCGAGCACCTGCAGCGCCCCATCGGGATCGCGTATGCGAACGGCAAGGTGTACGTCGTCGATACGCAACGGCCGGCGATCAACATGTTCGATGAGGCGGGCAAGCAGTTGAGCTCGTTCGGTGCGAGCCAGACTGCGAATCCGCTGTACACCGCCGTGAACCCCAAGGACAACACCCTCTACGTCACCGACAGAGGAAAGCGTAAGGTCCTCAAGTTCTCGCTCGACGGAAAGTACCTTGGCGAGTTCGACCCCAAACTCCCCAAGGCCGAGCGCCCCAAGGGGCCGTATCAGTGGGCACCGCTCGCGATAGGGTTCGCCCCCGACGGAACCATGTATGTGACCGAGGTGCTCAAGGGCCACAGGCTTCTGATCTTCGGCCCGGATGGCAAGTTCCAGCGGTCGGTGGGCAACCTCGGCATCATCGCCGATCCGGCGAAGGCGCCGAACGTCTTCCAGTTCCCCAACGGGTTGGCGGTCAGTCACGGTGAACTCTACGTGTCCGACAGCAACAACCGTCGCCTGCAGGTGTTCACGCTGGACGGCAAGTTCAAGCGATTCATCATCACGGAGGGTCTCCCGCGAGGCGTCGTCGACCTTGAGCGGTTCCTAGATGACCCCAAGGACAAGGACATCGTCCGCATGGCGGTCGTCGACACCCTCGCCCACTACGTCACGATTTGGGCCGGGCAGGACGGC
Organism: Coriobacteriia bacterium; assembly: GCA_013334745.1. Lineage (NCBI taxonomy): Bacteria > Bacillati > Actinomycetota > Coriobacteriia > Coriobacteriia bacterium. The sequence continues at coordinate 9,860 of JAAXWY010000015.1, read as the reverse complement.
AAGAAGATCGTCAGCTTCGGCGAGCAAGGCGCACTCGACGGCCAATTCAGCTATCCGAGCGCAATCGCCCGCGGCACCAAGAACAAGTTGTTCGTGACCGATAGCGCCAACGGTCGGGTCGAGGTATGGGGCTGGGAGATGCAGGCTGCCGCGCTGCCGATCATCGGAGCGCCGACCAATCTCGCCTGGTGTTGCCTTCCGTTCCTGTTCCTGCCACTGCTGCTCCTCTTCCGCAAGCGTCGCTTCTTCGCCACCGCCGACTTCGTGGAGCGCATGATCGAGCTCGGTGAGGTCGACCTCATGCCCGATCGCCGCCGCCAGTGGGTCACGCTTGAGAGCGAATTCGCTGCGATACAGGAGCTCAGCACCGAGAGCATGGACTTTGAGAGCATGTTCGAGATAACCGAGTACTCCGAGTCCGATGCCAAGGCGCTCATGGAGAAGTACGAGATCGACTTGAACACCGCGTCGATACTCGCGGCGGCGCAGCGCGCGGGGCTGTTCTGCACCGAGCAGCCGGACTATCGTCGTTTGGCGCGCACCATGGAGATTCCGGTACTCGACGCTCCGGGCTTCATCGAGAAGTTTGCCAAGCGCAAGGCCCAGGCGCCGAGCGACGACAGCCAGGCTTAAGCACCCGTAACCGATCCCCGCACCGTGCGCGCAGCGCGGTGCGGGGATCGTTGCATGTCGGTCCGAAATGGGAGTGCAAAGAGAGCATTTCGAGTGGTCACGGCATGTGCGCAGCCTGAGTGGGAACTATGAAGAAACCGTGTGAAATCGTATTGACGGAGCGTCGCCAAGAGAGTAGTTTGTCGTTGTAACTTCTGTTACAAGCCCCTTCTGGCGTACTCAGGAGGCGGAGCACCTAGATTGATGAACCACCGGGTTGGAGCCGGCACGAAGACCCGATCGTGGCACGAGACATCTGAGCCCAGTGCGCTCGCACTGCGGAGAGAAGTCACCACACGCCAAGGTCTTCTCCACTCCTCCCGGATCCGGAATGACGGAACCGCAAAGGAGGTGTTTCCTGTTGCCGTCGTCCGGGACTTTAGATTTGTGCTTCTAGCACGCGCGTTTTCCTGTACACGAGCCTGGTGAAGGAGGAAAGAATATGGCTATTACCAGGCGACAGTTTGTCACCCGCATGGGTGCGCTGGCCGCAGCGGTTGGATTTAGCCAAGCAGACGTATCCCGACTTTCGTCGGCGTTTGCTGGTAATGACACCGCCTTTGGTGGTACGGACAACAAGCCTCGCGTCATTTGGATTCACGGCGCAGAGTGCACCGGTTGTTCGACGTCGCTCCTCAGCATTCTTGAGGGCGCCAATATGAACCCGATCTACGGCAACGACGCTGTCACGCTCTACAACGCGGATCCCGCGAAGAGTGCGTACAACCTTGCCGGCATCAACGCCACGGTGGGCACCGAGCTCTTCTCGCTGTGGAGTGGCACGACGAACCTCATCGAGGGCGGTCCGCTGATGAACATCGCGGACGTCGTCATCGACGTCGTCGACCTTCAGTACCATGAGACGGTCATGAGCATGGGTGGCGACCTTGCAGCGAAGTGGCTCGAGGACTTCGTCGGTCACAACACCCTTCCGTTCGTTCTCGTAGTCGAGGGTGCCATTCAGGAGAAGTCCGACGGTGGCGCGTGGGGCGACGACGCCGCCACGAGTACCGCCATTCCGTGGTGCTCCATCGGTTGCTCGGATGACTTCACGCTGAACGACACCACCAATGCTGTTGCATCCGGATTCGAGAATGACTTCACCGAGACGTTCTCGGCGCTGGCCATCAAGAGCAGCTGCGTCGCGATCATCCCGATCGGTCAGTGCGCTGCTTACGGCGGCTACCCGGGCTGCAAGCCCCCGATCACCGATGCCGTGGCCGGCAAGGCCAACACCGGCTTCGACCCGAGCCTCTCGCAGACCGGCGCCATGGGCGTCGGCGCGTACCTGACTCGCGACCTTGCCAGCGGCCCCGAGATTGCTGCCGCAGCCAAGGTCATCAACGTTCCTGGTTGCCCGACGAACCCCTGGTGGTTCGTTCTGACGGTCGTTCTGTTCCTCATCGACTACCGCAACGCCGGTGTCCTTGGGAACCTCGATCCCGTCACGCACCTTCCGCTCGCATCCGCTGTCGACGCCGGCGGCCGTCTGAAGATGGTCTACCCGCTGTCCGTTCACAGCGCGTGGTGCCCGCGGTACCAGTACTACGTCCAGGGAACCTACGCCAGCAAGCCTGGCGATGCCGGCTGTCTCCAGAAGCTCGGCTGCAAGGGTATCGCGACGAACTCGTCCTGCGGTGAGCACGGCTGGAACAACCAGCAGCCGGGCAACGGCGCGTATGGCCACAGCGATCTGAACCACGGTCGCCTTGTGGACAACGGCGTCGGTGGCGGCGGTCACTGCACGCAGTCCGGTCATCCCTGCATGGGTTGCACCGAAAAGGGCTACCCGGATCAGTTCGTGCCCTTCGTCAACCTGAATGCCTAGAGAAACCGAAAGGAGGGCAACCTAAATGACTAACGTATGGAACAGCGCGGCTACAGCTCGCCTCGCCGTTACGTCCGGCGCCGCGCACGAGGTCGACCCGATCTCCCGCATCGAGGGTCATCTCGGCGTCAAGGTAGTCACCGACGCCACTGGTGGCATCATCGACGCGAACGCGCACGGCAACCTCTGGCGTGGCTTCGAGAACTTCCTTCTCGGTCGCGACATCAACGACGCAATCACGTTCGTACAGCGTATCTGCGGCGTGTGCCCGGTTCCTCACGGCATGACGTCCACGTACTGCGTCGACAACGTCCTCGGCTACAGCCGCGGTCACATCACCTTCGCCACCGCCGCAGAGCCGTCCGGCTCCTACGGTGCCGCCGGCACCTACGGCGTTCCGGCCAAGGCAGTCGTCATCCGCAACCTGGTCATGGCGTGCGACTCGATCATGTCGAGCATCACGCACTTCTATCACCTGGCTGCACCGAGCTACGTTCAGGGCCCCAACATTCCGCCTTGGACCCCGTACTTCGACGCCACGTACTACGCTGACGTTCTTGAGAGCAACGGCGAAGCCATTCCGAAGATCGGCGCGATCAACGGTTCTGGCAGCGTTGGCCTGTGGGACGCCGTCATTCTGAGCTACGTCAAGGCGCTCCGTGTCCGCCGTCTCGTCTTCGAGGCCGGCGCACTGTTCGCAGGTCGTATGCCGATGACCTCGTGCTACACCGGCGGCGGCGTCACGAACGACAAGACCGAGGTTCTCACCAGCCGCATCGCTCGCTTCGAGACCCTGATGACCGAGGTTGGTCGCTTCGTGGTCAACGAGTATCTGCCGATCGTTCTGGCCCTCGGCGCTCTGTATCCCGAGTTCGATAGCCAGACCAACGTTCTCGGTAGCATCAATGGCGTACCGCGCGGCTTCGGCGCCGGTCTCGGCCGCTTCCTCGCATGGGGCGCGTTCCCGGGTACCGACGGTGCAGGCACGCTGGCTTCTGCCGGTGGCGTGTTCGACACGAACACCACCCTGGCGGGCTACCCGGCGACGGAGGATGTCACCCACTTCCGCGTCACCAACAAGAGCGACGTCTACACGAAGTTCCTCACGGGCGGCACCTTCGCTGTTCCGGAGAACCTCACTGAGGACATCGTGAACTCGCGCTACGACGTCGACACCACGCGCGATGCTGCGGCCTACTCCGTGGCCAGCGGTGGCAACGACTTCACGACCGCGACGGCCGCCTATCCTGGCGCTGTCTCCCGCACGAAGCCGAACCGCACGAACGGTTACACGTTCATGAAGGCTCCGCGTTGGGCTGGTCAGGCTTGTGAAGTTGGACCGTTCGCCCGCCTCGTCGTTGCCGGTATCTACCCGGTCGCGAGCGGCCTGCTGTCCACCATTCCGGGCTACAAGGAGCTCTACACGGTTGACGGTCTCGGCGGCGGCGGTCTGAACACCGCCATCATCGCTGAGGACATCGTCTACGGTCTCTCCAACGACGGTCTTGTTCCGACCGTTGCTGGCTTCATCCTCGGTCTCCGTGGCGGCCTGTCGACCATCGACCGCCTCCGTGGCCGTGCGATTGAGACCCTCGTCCTGGTCCAGGCAGTTCTGGGCGCGGCTGGTCGCAACGATGCTGCTGCGACTCCCGCACTGCGCGTCACCTTCGCCGGTGGCGGCTGGCTCGACGATCTCGCGGCACTTGCTGGCACCGACACGTGGCGCCAGATCACTCTTCCGGTTGGCGAGCGTCAGGGCTGGGGTGCCAATGAGGCTGCACGTGGAGCCCTCATGCACCAGGCCACGATCGTCGCCGGCGAGATCACGAAGTACCAGTGCATCGTTCCCACCACTTGGAACGGCTCGCCCAAGACCGCTGCGGACTCCCGTGGCGCGATTGAGCAGGCCATGATCGGTGCGTCCTTCTCCGGCGCCGGTGCTTCGTTCACCGGTCAGGGCGGCGGCACCGTCACCACCGCTGGTGGCGTCGAGGTTCTGCGTATTGCACAGTCATTCGACCCCTGCATCGCTTGCGCGATACACTAACGAAGGCGGAGGTGATTAGTTTGAAGCGTTTTGCTCTCGTACTGGCTCTTTCACTGGCGCTGTCTCTCGTCTTCGTGGGGTCTGCCTTCGCGAACTTCGGTCCGCACGGTGGATACGCGACGGACACAGACTCTTGTGCCGGTTGCCACCGCGCTCACACGTCGTTCTCGCAGGTGACCTTCACCCCGAGCGACCCCGGCGTCGGCGGTGCCCCGTACGCGCTGCTTGTTGGTAGCGGTACGACCATCACCGAGTTCTGCTATGCGTGCCACGGCGACGCGGCACCTGGTGCCTCGACTAACGTCGAGAGCGGCGTGTTCGACGGTTCGGCTTCGGCTCCGGCTACCGGCGCCATCAATCCGGCCACGGGTACGCTTTACATGACGGACTCGACAGACCGCGCTCCTCTTAACGGCGGTGGCTTCGCCACGGTCGCCAAGGACTGGAACTGGGATAGCGCTGCTGTCACGAGCGCCAACTTCGCCGCTGCGACCTCCAACCACAACATGGATGTCAACGCTGTGATCTGGGGCTCCGGCGACGGTGCCAACGAGTCTGCGTTCCTGACCTGTATCAGCTGTCACGATCCGCACGGTAGCTCCAACTACCGCCTGCTGAAGGACAGCGTCAACGGCAACGCCGTCGGTGGCTACGACATCAACGGTGTTCCGAATGGTGCGTACGTCTGGTCGACTGAGACGGGCTACCCCGTCGCAGCCGAGAAGGGCTGGCTGAAGGGCAATGCCGGCGCTACCCAGATGCTCTCGTATGTGCCGAACTACACCAATGGTGGCAACATCAAGGCTACGGTCACCGGCTCCAAGTCGCTGTCCGCTTGGTGCTCAGGTTGTCACGAGGGCTACGACAATCAGTCGTCCGCCAAGGATTACCTCACCTATGAGGCCAATGGCGCTCTCGACATGAAGACCCGCCACCGTCACCCGGTCAACATCACGCTTGTCCAGGGTGACCCCATCCTCGCGATTCCGGCCCAGGCCGGAGCGGTCGTGAAGGCTGACCTCGATCAGCGCCTGCCGCTTGAGGCCGCCGGCCTCGCATCGGTTCGCCAGGATCAGGTTGGTTGCCTCACCTGCCACCTCGCTCATGGTAGCTCGCAGACCATGACCGGTTGGGCCGCTGCTAGCCTCGATGCTTCCGGTCTCCCGGTCATCGATGGCGTCGCTGGTGTGGATCCCGCCAAGTCCGCGTACGAGCCCGGCGGTGCCGCTGGCACCAGCGCCCTGCTCCGTGCCGACAACCGCGGCGTGTGCGAGCGTTGCCACAACAAGTAAGCTCGTGGCTGCATCGCACCTGACCTGATCGTAGGTCACAGAACGGTACGAATTGGGAGGGGGCTTCAGGTTCGCCTGAAGCCCCCTCTTACACGAAGCGATATGAAACGATGTCGCATCAGACGAAGTCTTAGGGAGTGAACGCACTTGACTCGAACGTTCGACGCTCACGAAGTCGTAGGCCGCTACTCGAAGCTGGGCATGTTGGCCAACCCGTTCTTTGGCTATGGTGCAGTGGCCGAGACAGCTGCAGGCATCGAGGTTTCGTCTGAGAGCAACATACTGCTGAGAGAGATCGCGCTTGCCCGAACGCAGGACGCGATCCGTCCCATCTGGGTCGACAAGTCGACCTCGATTCCTTCGTCGTATCACCTGAGCGCGGAGAGCCGCGTCGAGGAGATCCTTGCTCAGGACGAATCGTTTGGCGTGCTACACGCCTACGTTCCGCTGTTCTCCATGAAGTCGGGCGCCGTGCGGTCCACGCTCGGCCTGCTGTCCGAGCGGCTCGTGTTCCGCGGTTTTGACGAGACGCTGGCGCTCTACATCGACCGCATTCTCGATGAACCCGACGAGAGTCTGACCTCGTATCAGGTGCTCGGTCCCGAGGGGCTTTCGGAGTTTGCGAAGGCGTTTGCCGAGGACCGCCTCGCTACTGTGCACGCAGTGCTGGGAACCCCGGACTATGAGCGCAAGCCCGAACTCGCTCAGGTCGCCGACTGGCGCGTGCTGTCCATGGAAGGCGATGTGGACGAGGCTCCCGATGACATCGAGATCGACAACACCGTGGGCGAGGCGCCGGGAATTGCACTCGCGCTGCCCGAAGAAGAGACGCAGGAGCCCGTCCCGTTCGAGAACGTGGCCGACTATCTCATCGAATACACTCGCGAACACCTGTCACCGGTAATCGGCAGGGCGATTCGCGTCTACCAGAGCCGCGGCCTGACCGCCACGGCCGCTGAGTTCAAGATCACCAAGGCACCGCGTAAGACGCTTGCAGCGGTGGCGAAGCTCGCCAGGGTTCGGTACCAGAAGCTGGTCGTCATGTACGACGGCTTCGAAAACTGGCTCAACATCGACGCGGAACTGCGCGGCAAGATCGTCGGGCTTCTCAGCGAGATTCGCTGGTCGCTGGCTGACGATGCGGTGATGGTTTATCTGATTCAGCACGGTGCGGCGCCTGAGGTCGAGGAGACGTTCAGCTCCGGCACGAAACTGACGTGGGACTTCCCGGGCCTTCTCGAGATGGAGGCGCAGCCGGGCGCGATCATCGACAGTGTCGTGGACCGTTGGCTCGCCAACGCCGCCGCGCCGGGCGCCGATCCGCTCACCACGCAGACGCCCGTCGTTCGCGAAGCTATCGACGCCGCCGAGGGTGACGTTGACCTCTTCACTCGGATCGCCGCTACTGCTGTCGAGATCGCTGCCGATCAAGAGGCCACAACGCTCACCTCCGAGCACGTCTCGGCGGCGCTCGAGGAGCTGAAGGCCGACGAGGTCGCATCCGAGACGGACGCGGAGTAGGGCATGGCGCCGAAGCTGAGCGGAAAGGCGCTGTGGACGACGGCCGCGACGGTCGCCGTGCTGGCGGTCGTCATCATGGGGCTGGCCGCTTTCAGCCCGCTGCTCACGCCCAAGAAGAGCGACGCCCCGGTCATAGAGACCGGCGTCACCACGCCCCCTGTGGTTCCGGGGATGGAAGGAGTCGGGTCGGGTATCGCAACCGGCTCGGCCGCTGCGACGAGTTCAGCGCCGGGCACGTCGACGGGTGGCTCGACCACCTCGGCGGGCAACGGGTCGGGAAGCGGCGGTTCGGGCAACGGCTCCGGCACTGGTTCGAACGGGACGGTCGACGTCGACGCGTTCATGAAGCACTACAAGGACATGGCGGTGCTCATGCCGACGACGTTCCCAAACTTTACCTTCGGGCCGGCAACCCAGAGCACCGACGACATCGCGATTTCGGGGTCTCCCAAGTTCTCGGGAGGTCCCGCTGCGCGCATCATCTGGTCGATCAGTGACTATCGGACTGCGGCCAAGGCCAAGCGCTCAATCGGTCGAACGAGCAAAGAGCTGTTCCCGGAAGATGCCCGTTCTGTGACGGTGTACTCAACACCCGCCTATTTCGGCACCGACGGCATGAAGTTTGCGACTGTTGCCTTCGTAAGAGGTCGCTACAAGTTCGAGGTTCTTGTCACCGCAAACGGGGGCAAGCCCAAGGACCTGCAGAGCATGGCAGCACAGGCCGCCAAAGCCTTTCCGACATCGCCGGCACGATAGGCGGAATTGGGGTTTGAAGGCATGACCCGTTCGATCAAGGACGTGTGTTCACGCGTCGCTTTCGGCGCCTTGTTCGTCGCGCTCTTCATGTCCGTTGCGAGTAGTGCGAGCGCTGCACTGCCGGTGTTTCCCGCCGAGCGTATAAAGTTCGTTGACTGGGAGACGCCGGCGAGCTCGATCGCGGGAGTGAAGGTCAACCCCGTGCTGCCGGGTGAACCTGCGACCACTGCCTGGTGGGCCCGACAGACTCGGTCGTACAAGTACGGGCTGTATGGGTTCTACTGTGCGGCAGCGCCGACCGCCTCAACCGCCATCTACCCCGACGCGACTCGCGGCATTGCGTATCTCGATGTGCCCGAGCTGGCTGACTACTACAGCGCTGACGTGGTGTTCTGGTATGTCATGCGGGGACTTGGAAGTAACGACGAGCGCGCGTTTCGGATGGGATGGAAAGACGTCGCCGCGGACCGCTCGGATCGCTACGATACCTTCTCCGTTTCGACGAGTTGGCGCCTTTCTCCGACGATCAACGTCACCAACCCGAGCGACTCGGTCAATCTGTCGCGGCGCGCGGCCCAGATAAACCTGCAGTTTCTCGACAACTACTGGCCGAACACGAACCATGCCGGGCCGACCGTCGACGATCTCGCCGTGTGGGCATACAAGTACGGGCCGGTTGTGAGCATCAACGCAACGACGTTGGCTCCTACCGCCACGCTGCTGGCCTGGTCTCCACCGCGTACCAGTACCGGGTCTTCCGAGGCCGACACGCGGACCATCGGGTATCGGATCTGGCGAGCACAGAACGGGACCGATGTTTGGACGGAGCTGACGGCGACCGCTCGGGTCGTTGGAAACACCTACCTTGACCTTGGAGTTGTGGACGGGCTCGCCTACAAGTACGTCATCCAGGCGTGGGATCCTGACTCGGGTTCAGGTCGCGGCACCATGTCGAGCCCATTCACGTGGCCGTCATCCTTGACTGCACCCAGCGCGCCAACGCTTGCGAGTACGGCGCAACCGTTCGCATCGTCCGGGTCCTTTGTCCTTCCTCGATCTGCCGGCACCACGGTGGCCCTCGATTGCAGTCGCGACATGGCGAACGTCAGCAACTCGTTCGTCGCGGTTACGGCTGCAGACGGTTTGGTCTTCTCGGGCAGCATCCAACTCGCAGACCAGGGTATCTGGTATCTGCGCTCCAGGTACTCTGTACCTGGGCAGCCTGATCTGGTCTCGAACTGGCGCCAGGTATCCGCGCTGCCGCCCGCGTCCTCGGTCACGACGCCGAGTGCTCCGGTGCTTGCGAGCACGGCCGCTGGGTTCACCTCCACACTGACGGTACTGCCGGCGCACTCCGCGGGTGCCACCGTGGCCATCGAATGCAGTCAGAACCAGTCGACCGTCGCAACCACCGTGGTCGCCACCGTCGGCGGAGACGGAACGACGTACTCCGGCGATGTGAAGCTGCCGTCCTCGGGTACCTGGTACCTGCGCGCGCGCCATGCGGATTCCGATCACTATCCCACGACGTCGACTGGTTGGCGCCAGGTATCCGCGCTGCCGCCCGCGTCCTCGGTCACGACGCCGAGTGCTCCGGCGCTTGCGAGCACGGCCGCCGGGTTCACCTCCACACTGACGGTACTGCCGGCGCACTCCGCGGGTGCCACCGTGGCCATCGAATGCAGTCAGAACCAGTCGACCGTCGCAACCACCGTGGTCGCCACCGTCGGCGGAGACGGAACGA